>NZ_BAABOB010000003.1:0-247533 GCF_054785155.1 Streptococcus parasalivarius | reverse complement strand
CTTTTATGAGAAACGAAAAAGACAATCGACAATAGCTTCAACTAAGCCACATACGATTGCCTCTATACATCGTCTCATTCGAACAATGTATTACCTCATTACGCATAACAAACTTTACGATTACTCTTTAACCCAAAATCGATAAGGCTGTCTATGCCGTATTATTGTAACACCTTGTTTCAAAAAATACCAGATGAGGTGTTTTTTTAGCATGCCCATTTATGGATAAAAAAGGGTTAAAAATAAGACAGTAACCTCAGAATAGCTACTGTCTTATCTCTTTTTTTACTTAAAGCCTTGATAGACTTGACAAATGGTAGAAAAGTGCCCCTTCCGTTTTAGAAGGGACACTTTTTAGGTATAGTAATTAAAAAGAAGATGGTTTTAACAGCTTTTTATGATAGGAGGACTCAATCCTTAGTCCCAAGGGCTCTGAATCCCTGCTACCCAACCGGTACAGAGGGCGCTAGTAATGTTAAAGCCACCAGTATGGGCATTGATGTCAAGGACCTCTCCTGCAAAGTGTAGGTGAGGGACTTTTTTACTTTCTAGAGTCTTGGGATTAATTTCCTTAAGGTCAACGCCACCTTTAGTCACAAAGGATTTGGCAAGTGACATTTTACCTGTGATTGGAATCTCCATGCCCTTAAGCTGACTGATAATGTTTTCCAAGTCTTTGGGATGCAGTTGTTTAACCTTGCTATCAGCCTTGTCTTCTGCTAGGAATTCAGCGACACGCTCAGGTACAAGAGCTTTGAGGGTGTTTTTGACAGATTTCTCGCGATTTTCCTCAAAGTAAGCCTTGAGATTTTCTTGGCTTTGGTTGGGAAGAAAGTCCAGATGAGCTATCTCACCACCCTTGACAAAACTGGAAAGACGTAGGGCAGCTGGGCCAGATAGGCCAAAATGGGTGAAGAGAAGGTCATGGGTAATCTTGTGCTTGCCATAGGACAGAGTGACATCATCAAGAGAAATTCCTTGTAAGGCCTTGTGGGGGAAGTCGGTTAGGAGTGGACTTTCCGCAGCTTCAAGATTAGTGACCTGGAGCTTAAAATGGCGGGCAATATCATGTCCAAAACCAGTTGAACCAGTCGATGGATAAGATTTTCCTCCAGTTGTGACGATGAGTTTATCACTGGTAAAAGTCTGTTCTGAAGACTTAACTTGAAATTGCTCATCAACCTTTTTTACGGAGACAACTTCTGTATTGGTGAGGATGCTAGCACCAAGTTCCTGAATCTTATTTTCCAGAGCTTGGATGATGGTCCGTGATTTATCTGTCTTAGGGAAGACACGTCCGTGATCCTCAACCTTAAGTTTGACACCATTGTCCTCGAAAAAAGCAATGATATCGTGGTTATCAAATTGTGAAAAGACGCTATAGAGGAAACGGCCATTACCTGGAATACCTGCTAGAAGATCGTCTAAAGTCCCGTTGTTAGTAACATTACAACGTCCACCACCAGTACCAGCCAGCTTCTTTCCGAGACGTTTATTTTTTTCAATTAGAAGGGTTTGTTGGCCATAAAAGGCTGAGGCAATAGTCGCCATCATGCCAGCAGGACCCCCACCAATAACGATAGTATCAAAATGTTTCATGCCTTTATTTTAGCATAATTTAAAAAGGGAGAATAGTTTGTAAATGGTCAGTTTTTTTAGATAATTTATGTTAGAATAGGAGTAGAAGTTTAAATTAGAATAGTTATTAACTATGGAGGAAAATATCGTGTCTGAAAATAACATGAAACACCGTTCATCTGTCTACGATAGCATGGTTAAATCACCTAACCGTGCCATGCTTCGTGCGACTGGGATGACGGATGATAGTTTTGAAAAGCCTATTGTTGGGGTTATCTCAACTTGGGCTGAGAACACACCATGTAATATCCACTTGCACGGTTTTGGTCAAATTGCCAAAGAAGGTGTTAAAGACGCGGGTGCTTGGCCAGTTCAATTTGGTACGATTACTGTTGCTGATGGTATTGCCATGGGGACACCAGGAATGCGTTTCTCATTGACATCTCGTGATATCATCGCTGACTCAATCGAAGCAGCTATGGGTGGTCACAACGTCGATGCCTTTGTTGCTATTGGTGGTTGTGATAAGAACATGCCTGGTTCTATGATTGCCATTGCTAACATGGATATTCCAGCGATTTTTGCCTATGGTGGTACCATTGCACCAGGTAACCTTAACGGTAAGGATATCGACTTGGTTTCTGTTTTCGAAGGTATCGGTAAATGGAACCACGGTGATATGACCGCAGAAGAGGTTAAAGATCTTGAATGTAATGCCTGCCCTGGCCCTGGTGGTTGTGGTGGTATGTATACTGCCAACACAATGGCGACAGCAATCGAAGTAATGGGGATGAGCCTTCCAGGATCATCATCTCACCCTGCAGAATCAGCTGAGAAGAAAGCAGATATCGAAGAAGCAGGTCGTGCAGTTGTTAAGATGCTTGAACTAGGTCTTAAGCCATCAGATATCTTGACACGTGAAGCCTTTGAAGATGCCATCACTGTCACAATGGCGCTTGGTGGTTCAACAAATGCGACACTTCACTTGCTCGCTATTGCTCATGCAGCTAACGTTGATTTGACACTTGAAGATTTCAACGATTTCCAAGAGCGTGTGCCTCACTTGGCTGACTTGAAACCTTCAGGTCAATATGTCTTCCAAGATCTTTACAATGTTGGTGGTGTACCAGCCGTTATGAAATACCTTCTTAAGAATGGTTTTCTTCACGGTGATCGTATCACATGTACTGGTAAGACTGTTGCAGAAAACTTGGAGGCCTTCGATGATTTGACACCAGGTCAAAAAGTCATCATGCCGCTTGAAAATCCTAAACGTGCTGATGGTCCATTGATTATCTTGAAAGGTAACTTGGCTCCAGAAGGTGCGGTTGCCAAAGTATCAGGGGTTAAAGTTCGTAACATCACTGGTCCTGCTAAAGTATTTGACTCAGAAGAAGATGCCATCGAAGCAGTTCTTTCTGATGAAATCGTTGATGGCGACGTAGTTGTTGTACGTTTTGTAGGTCCTAAGGGTGGTCCTGGTATGCCAGAAATGTTGTCATTGTCTTCAATGATCGTTGGTAAAGGTCAAGGGGACAAGGTTGCCCTCTTGACAGATGGACGTTTCTCAGGTGGTACTTACGGACTCGTTGTTGGTCACATTGCTCCTGAAGCTCAGGTTGGTGGACCTATTGCCTACCTCCGTACAGGTGATATGGTTACAGTTGACCAAGATACCAAAGAAATTACGATGCACGTTTCAGACGAAGAGTTGGCGAAACGTAAAGTGGAAACTGAGTTGCCACCACTTTATAGCCGTGGTGTCCTCGGTAAATACGCTCACATCGTTTCTTCAGCGTCACGTGGTGCCGTTACCGACTTCTGGAACATGGATAAATCAGGCAAAGCCTAATTAGATGATATAAAACAAAATCACACCGGACATTTGTTCGATGTGATTTTTTGATATTAATTTCTAAGACAGTTGTTGGCAGTATGATGACAAGTAATGGTTTGTCTGTTGTTACTCTAGTAAAAAACCGGTTGGAAATGTCCAATCGGTTTTCCTTTTATTTTCCGCCTCGAGGTGAGATACCAAGAGCGATACGTCCATAACGGCTGATGCGTGTCATCTTCCAGACTGGTGAATAAGTAGTTTCCACCTTGACAGAGTTAATACCGTCAATGGATTTTAGCTTTTCAGCGATTTCATAAGGCATAGTCTCTTCACAGCCACAACCAGTATCAGTAAAGGTCATAAGGAAGTAGCAGTGGCCATTTTCATCGACAGTGATTTCATAAATCAAACCAAGGTTGTAAATGTCTAGCTCAATCTCAGGGTCGAATACAGTGGTCATTTGTTCGACGATTGGCTCTAAGAAGGGCTGGGCCAAATCATTGACCTTAATATCATCACGGAAGTTTTTCATAGGACTCATTCTTTCTATTTTGCTTTTGTTTATTATGGCATAATTTAGGGCTTTTTTCAATCTCGGATGGCAATATGAGGCTTTAGTAAGCGAGTAAAGTTACAATAAAAAAACTCCAACAGTCAAACCGTTGAAGATAATGTGATTTATGCTTCAATATCAAGTCGTTTTGCAACCAAGGTTGCTCGAATACCATCAAAAATTGGAGCAAGAATGAAAATCCCAAACCTTGTGGAATTGTTCCCACCATTCCTAGATACAACAGATCTGATACCGACCAAACCCAATTTGGAAGTACCGATTGTTTAAGTCAAAGACTTTCCTTCTATATACATTTATACCCACACATAGTTTACCAAAAGCTTAGCTTCCTATCAAGTAAATTGTTTGAAGAGTGAAAGGAAAAAAAGTCCTTCAGATATCTAGAATAACTAGTCAAATTGACAGAAAGGAGTGATTGTGATATTCTCATAGTAAGACATTTCAAGAGAAAATGAGGCTATTATGAGTATTGAAAAGACAGTCAGCGAGATTGCTGAAATCCTTGGTGTTAGTCGTCAAGCAGTCAATAATCGTGTCAAACAACTTCCAGAAGAAGATCTAGAAAAAAATGCTAAAGGGGTTACTGTCGTTAAACGCAGTGGCTTAATTAAGTTGGAGGAAATTTACAAGAAAACCATCTTTGACGATGAGCCAATCGATGAAGAAACAAAACAACGTGAGTTGTTGGAGATTCTTGTAGACGAGAAAAACTCTGAGATTGCCCGTCTCTATGCTCAGTTGAAGGCTAAGGACGAGCAGTTGTCTAACATGGATGACCAATTGCGTGTCAAAGACGTTCAAATCGCCGAAAAGGACAAGCAAATTGATCAACAGCAGCAATTGACCTTGACTGCTATGAAGGACAAGGAAGAGCTTAAGCTGGAACTTGATGAGGCTAAGGTTGAGGTTGACGAAGCCAAGGCCCAAGTGGAAGAAATCCAGACCAAACAAGAAGAAGCTTCTAATAAAGGTTTCTTTGGACGTCTATTTGGAAAATAAAAAAGAAGCTGGGACTCAGTCTCAGCTTTAACTATTGTAGGAGATTAAAATGGAAAATTTAGAAACTTATATTGCCTTTGATTTGGAGTTTAACACAGTGGATGGTGTTAGCCATATTATCCAAGTATCGGCTGTTAAGCTGAATCAGCATGAGGAAGTGGACCAGTTTGATTCTTTCGTCTATTCGGATGTTCCTTTGCAATCCTTTATCAATGGTTTGACTGGAATTACAGCGGATAAGATTGCCAAGGCACCAAAGCTAGAGTCTGTTCTGGCGGATTTTAAATCATTTGTTGGTGACACTCCACTTATTGGCTACAATGCTCTTAAATCAGATTTGCCTATTCTAGCTGAAAATGGTTTGGACTTGGAAGAGCAATATGCTTTAGATGTTTTCGATGAGGCCTTTGACCGTCGTGCTTCTGATTTGAACGGTATTGTTAACCTCAAGTTGACTAGTGTGGCAGATTTCTTTGGAATCAAGGGACACGGTCATAACAGCTTGGAGGATGCTCGTATGACCGCACAGATTTACGAGAAGTTTCTCGAATTAGATGAGAATGCCAAACTTTTGGAGCAACAGGAAGAAGTCAGTAACAATCCTTTTGCTGCCTTAGGTTTGGGTGGCCTTTTCGACTAGGGCTTTACAGAAGCTGTAAAGGGTGTAAAGAGTGATAGCTAACTTTTTCTGTAAGAAAAGAAAATCCTCTAGGGTTAGGGCTTGCATATTACCTTGCGTTATAAGGTAGAATCTAGGTATCAAGGGTGGCTAAGGTCCTCCTTTGATAGAAAATCTTAAAAGGAGGTGACTGAGATGTCGCAGTTTTCAACAGGAGAGTTGGCTAAGGCAGCAGAAGTGTCTGTTAGGACTGTCCAGTACTATGATCAACGAGGTATCTTGACGCCGTCTGAAGTCACAGAAGGTGGTCGGAGAATCTATCACGAATCAGACTTGGAACGCCTGCAAGTCATTTGTTTCTTAAGAGATTTGGATTTCTCAATTAATCAAATCAAAAAACTCTTGCAAGAGGAGAATAGGGAACAGGTTTTAGAGCTTTTGTTGACAGATCAAATCGAGAGCTTGGAAAAGTCTTCGAAGGAAATAGAGGTCAAACTAAAACGTGCCCGTCACTTGCAAAAAGAAACTGCTAAGTGGCGTCAACTTTCACTAGAAGATTTGTCAGACATTTCACGTCTTATGGAAAATCAAAAATCATGGCGTCATTTGCAGTTGAGAATGTATGGGAGTATCGTTCTAATCTCCCTTCTTTATCTGGTAAGTCTACTGATAGTCATTTATTATTTTAAGGATCCTAGAGGTTTGTTTGTTGTCTGCCCCGCATTTATCATAGCCACAAATTTAGTGGTGTTTCACTATAGAAAGCAGTTCGAATACCTCTGTCCTAATTGTCATAAGGCTTTTGACCCTAGTTTTAAAGAGTTTGCTCTTGCAGGGCATACTCCTAGGACTCGTAAACTGACTTGTCCTCATTGTCATGTGAAGACCTACTGTCTAGAGTTGGCTAAGACTAAAATGAAATAAATTTATCGAATATAAAAAAACGCTTGAGAATTACTTCTCAGGCGTTTTTAGCTTATTCAACTGAACTTAGAGCTTCGAGCATATTAAGCTTGGCTAGGCGGTTATTAACAACGAAGCCAAGGATAATAAGAATGAAGCCGATAAGAACAGCTGGTAAAAGGTAGGTAGCCAAACCGATCGATGGATCAAACATGATACGATCTGGCGGAATGATGCTTACCATATATTGGTGGAGTGCTTGTCCAAGACCAAACCCTACGAAGATACCGATGATAGACAGGTAAATAGTTTCACGATAGATGTAGAGGGATACTTCATTATTGTAGAAACCAAGAACCTTAACGGTTGAAAGTTCGTGAATACGTTCTGAAACGTTGATGTTAGTTAGGTTATAGAGAACAACCACAGCAAGGAGAATGGAAACCGTAATCAAAATACCAATAACCTGTGTCAATGAATTGACCATAGTGCTGATTTGCAGTTTAAGATTGTTGTTTTGAACAACACCGTAAACATTTGGCAAGTTGATGAATTTGGCTGCCATATTTTCAACATTTTGCTTAGTTGGTTCAACGAGAGTAACAAGGTTGGCATTATTCACTGAAGGTGTCCCAAAAGCTTTTTGGTAGTAGCTAGCATTCATAAAGAGGAAATGCCCCATGTACATTTCAGTGATACCAGCTATCTTAATCTTGACAGATTCATCCTGACTGTTTTGCACAGTAATGGTATCTCCGACCTTGAGGTTTAGAAGTTTTGCCATTTTTTCAGAGATAATTGCTCCGTCATTAGATAGCTTGAGAGTCTTATTGCGGTCTCGGTCATGTAAGCTAACGTAACTGTCAATGAGTTTTTCGTCACGGTCGTTAAAGACAAGAGTTGAGATTTCTTGGGTGTCCTTATTGGTACCGGCAATTTTTTGCAAGGTTTCAAAATGGACATTCAAGTATTCTTTGACGTCTTTGCTATCGAGGAGTTTTGTGAGTTCCTCATCCAGAGCACTTGACGCATTTGGTTGCTTGGCAACAATCATATCATAGTGAATGATGTCTTCAAACTGTTGCTGGTTAAGGTTAGATACAGAAGATCGAATTCCTAAACCTGCGAAGAGAAGTGCAATAGAACCTGCGACACCAAAGAGGGTCATAAACATCCGTTGCTTATAGCGGAAAATATTACGCATGGTAACTTTTTCTGTAAAGCTGAGACGTTTCCAAAGCGGTGTGATGCGCTCTAGGACAATCTTAGCTCCTGCTCGAGGTGGTTTTGGAAGGAGGAGTTGGGAAGGTTTTTCCCAGAGCTCTTTCTTGGCAACCACAAAGGCAGGTAGCACAGCAGATAAGAGACCTAAAAGGAAGGCCACAAGGGTAAGTCCTAAGTAGAAGTGCAATTCAAAAGCAGGAAGCTGCAAATCGCTCTTATAAGTGTTGTGAATTAGAATCGGAAGTAGTGTATGACCGGTAATAACACCTGCGGTTGTACCAGTAATACTCGTTATCAAACCATAAATGACGAATTTATGGATAATTCGCGAATTACTGTAGCCTAGGGCGTTGAAAATACCAGCCTTACCACGCTCTTCTTCAACAAAGCGTCCCATGGTTACAAAGGTAACCAAAGCTGCCATAAAGTAGAGAGCGACAGGGAAGATGTTACTCACATCGTGAATGATATTAATATTACTTTCATAAGCAACATATCCCTCGGAACCCGGAATCTCTCGACGTGAGTAGAATTGATAGCTAGGCGCTGGTAAATTATCAACCATTGCTTGACTTTCTTCGAGTTCTTTTTGCTTGGCTTCAATCTTGGTAGTAGCTTCTTTGACACTAGCAGCTTCAGCAGCGTTGCTTGTAGCCATTTGCTGGGTCTGTGCGAGGGCTGTTTCAAGTTCTTGTTTAGCTTGAGTAATTTGAGCTTGAGACTGAGACTTGATCTCAGTTAGGCGTTTTTCAGGTTCATCTTTAAAGAGTTTCTTGAGTTCAGCCTTTCGTTCAGAAATCTTATTTGCGTATTCCTCACTAAAAGGACTAACATTTTCCAAATCCTTGTAGCGGATGCGGGCAATCATGTAATCATTAGAGGTGAAGTTCGTCTCTGGAACAATGGCGTAGCCATCTAGTTTCCCCGTACCAGCGCTGGCATTACCAAGACGGTTCCTAGAGAGAAGTTCAGAGGAATTAACAAAACCAGTAATGGTATATGTTTGTTCCTTTAACTGTTTTTGCCCTGAGCCATCTACTGGCTCAGAAAAGTTAATCTTATCTCCGACGCTATATTCTTCTTTATAAGTTGAGGAAAGAGCGATTTCCCCGTCCTTAGTAGGAAGTTTCCCCTCAATAAGGTCGTAAGTGGAGATTTTCTTAGGTTTAGAGAAGATACGAAATGCCGTATTCGTCCCCTTGACGACAGCATCTTTGAAATAACCATACTCGATGTCTACATTCTTCTTTTTAATTGTATTGAGAAGGTCCTGATCGGTTTGGTTGATACTGTAAGTACTGATTAAGCTCAAGTCAGCTGTTTGATGCGTCTTGAAGAAGTGTTCCCCAGTTTTCTTCATATTAGGAGAAGTTACTTTAAGACCAATCAAGGCAAAGGATCCCAGTGCCATAAGTAAGGCAATAGAGAGCATACGCCCTTTAGAAGCTACAAAGGTTCGCCAAACATCTTTCCAATAAGTTGTTTTTTTCATGACGTTGCTCCTTTCTAGTATTCCAAGTCCTCGATTTTTTGTGGATTAGGATTAAGTTCCACACTCTTAATCTTGGCATCGTGCATTCGAATGACACGATCGGCAATTGGAGCTAGAGAAGCATTATGGGTCACGATAATAACAGTTGTTCCCTGTTTGCGAGCCATTTCTTGAAGGAGGGTCAGGATTTGTTTTCCTGTTTGATAATCCAGAGCCCCTGTTGGTTCATCACAAAGAAGAATCTTTGGATTTTTGGCAACGGCGCGTGCAATAGCGACACGTTGTTGCTCCCCACCAGATAGTTGTGATGGGAAGTTGTCTAAGCGGTCTCCCAAACCGACTTCGACGAGTGTTTGAGTAGCATCTTTAGCGTTTGGAACGATTTCAGATGCTAGTTCGACGTTTTCCCTGGCCGTAAGGTTAGAAACTAAGTTGTAAAATTGGAACACAAAGCCAACGTCCTCACGACGATAGGTTGTAAGTTCTTTGGCTGTGTATTCAGAGATATCCTTACCATCAATAATGACGCGGCCTTCGTCATTGGTGTCCATACCACCCAAGATGTTAAGAACGGTTGATTTCCCAGCGCCAGAGGCACCAAGAATAACGACAAGCTCCCCTTTTTCGATATCAAAGCTTACGTCGTTGTTTGCGATAATTTCCAGATCACCGGTTTTATAGCGTTTATAGCTATGCTTCATTTGAATATAAGCCATGAATTTCCCTTTCATACGAAAATAATGATGCTGATAATTACCTATCTTTCCGTACTCTATTGTAACGGATTTTCCTTGGAATATCTAGGTTTTGAGGGAAAAAAAGGTTTAAAAGTAGAGAAGTTCTTCTTACATGTGACAGAAATGTGGACGAAGCGCTCACATATGAGAAAATACTATTTCAGATGAGCTTTGAGTGAGGTGAAGATTTGGTGAAATAGTTATAAAGTTAGGTTATTTTCAGTCTTTTACGGAGGAATATACTATTTTTTTCAATTTCCATAATTATCGGAGAGTTTAGGTCGGTAAATACTTCATCATAGGGGGTGCCAAAGGAAATCTAGTTTTCCATCAAAGTTGATGATAGATAAAGAGTTTTTTCATAGTTTCTAGCAATGACGTATCCAGAATACGGACATTTTTTTTGAATTTGGAGGATACATTTTCTATATGGGGAAAGTTATTTATGGGGAAATAGAGGGATTTTCGTAATGATTTTTTGTGTGTTAGTTATTTTTAAAGAAGTTGTAAACACCTTAAAAATATATATCTAAATGAGAGATGTGCATCTTTAAGATTAGTTATTTATTATGGAGTATTCCATAAAGTTACCCTTAAATCCTTTTGTTGTGGCATTATTTTGACTAATAGAGGAATTCTAGTTCCTAATCTTATTTTAGGATGTTGAGAATTCGACTTCCTGTCTCAAGAATTCTTTTTTATAGTTACATTTAAAGTGTTTTGACAAAATTTTCCTATCCGATAAAATTTTTTTGGAGATAAGTCAGCAAAAGTGCTTTCTGAAGAATCTGTCTAAAAAACAACTATTATTTCCCTAAGTACTACTTAAAGAAATTACCATTTGCATAGCGTTAAAAAGCTAATCTGATAATAGATTAGCATCAATTTTAAGACATGAAGTTGTCATTTATTTAAAATGCTTAAAAATTAAAGAAACGCTTGAAATCAAGGGGGTTGCATGCTAAGATTGTTATCTAGGTGAAGGGTTGGTCAAACAGCTCAACCGATCTTTTACCTCCTACAGCAGTAAATAGGACGCCTTGTTAGCCAGTTAGAGCTAACCAAATAAATAGTGAGGGATTTATGATTAAGAACAAAGATAATGGTTTTATCGGCAAAGCAATAATCAGCTTGATTGCTACTTTGGGGACTCTGGCTCTATTCATGGGTACCAGTGGGGCCTCGGCTGACGTCAAAGAAACTCCTAAACTTGATTTAGATGCCAATATGACTAAGGTTCAAACCGTTAGTGATGAGGACTTGAAGAATCATGATGGGCAAGCTCAGGATACGAAGAAGCAAGAAACACCTGGACAAAAACAGCCAGAAACTGAAGAATCTAAGACTACAGATGAGGAAACTCCTGACTACATCGTTATCACCGAGGTAGTGGATTCGTCGGAGCATAAGCAGGACTCTAATCAAGTGGTTGATGGAGTAGCTCAAACGCTTGACCCAGACTTGTTGAATGAGATTTTAGCTCAAACTAGCGAGGTTGGAGAATACCAGATTTATGTCAAGAATGATGATGAACTATTAATCTCAGGACCTGTACCTTCCCAAACAGCGAATGAGGATGTGAATTACCCTACTTTAGAAAGTTCATTGGATTCAGCGAGTATCTACTTAGGTCAAAAGAATCGCTATAAATTGGCAAACGAAGAAGACGCACAGTCAGGTCTTGCTTTGGTTGAAGAATAAAATTTTTATATGACTAACACAAAAAGACTTGGACGACTTTTGTCCAAGTCTTTTGTATGTTATGACTGAGTTGCTAGATGAGTATATAGAAAAAGGAACCGTGAGATTCCTTTTCATTTTTTAGAATGGCAATTTACCTGCAAAGGCACCCATTGATTTTTTAGTCGCTTCGTCAATTTGTTCAAGAGCATTGTTAAGTGCTTGAACAGTCATATCTTGGAGTGTTTCCACATCATCAGGATCTACGACAGCATCAGCGAAAGTGATGTTAACTACTTTTTTGTCACCAGTTAATTCAGCAACTACCAGGTCTTGGGCTGATTTTCCAGTGAAAGTTGTAGCAGCCAACTCAGCTTGGCTTTTTTCCATTTGTTTCTGAAGCTTTTGAGCTTGCTTCATCATGTTTTGCATGTTCATCATAATATTTTCTAGATTCCTTTCATACCAAGGGTTTAGCCCCTGTTTCTTAAATTTTACTGCCCACTTCTGCCCAGAAATAAGTAGTATAAAAATCTTAACTATTATACCATGTTTAGCTTGATTAACAAAGTGAGGAGAAGTATTGGAGGAATTTGTTAAGACTTGATTTTTTCTTGTTCATAAAAATGTTAGATCAGTTACAAAGCCACCAATCCTTAAATTATGAGACTTGTTAAAAATAGTGTACAATGGTTTATTGTTAATCCGGTCAAAAATTCGATTGGAGATAGAAAAAGAAAGAGAAGAAAAGAATGCGAAAAAGAAATATTTTGGGGCTCTTTGTAGGACTAATTATAGGGCTGTATACAATCTTAGGAATGAGCCTATTTATCTTTATTAATTTAAAATTCAACTCTGTTTATTATGCTCAGCATATTCCTCATAAGGAGGGAACAGAACCGGACATCATTATGCTGATGGAGAATAATGGATGGACTTATACACCAGAAATAGATGGTATTAGCTATGATGAAGATGGAATGTACGCTATAACTAGAAAAAAAGGAACGAAAACGTCTATATTAGGTCTTTCAGGTGATACTCTATATTTTAGTTCGGCATCGGGTGATGGTTATCTTTTAAATCATGATTTTTCTATCAAAGCTGCTTTTGACAAACGTTATCATACTATTAAATATAATCAACGAAAAGTCCAAAAAGAAATTAGAGAAACTGTTCAACCTGTGCTTGATGCTCAACCAAAACCATTAATTAATCTTCAGTGGTTGTTTAATTTAATTTATCAAGGTAGGTTCAATTAGAAAATAAGAAAGAGAAGAAAAGAATGCGAAAAAGAAATATTTTGGGGCTCTTTGTAGGACTAATTATAGGGCTGTATACAATCTTAGGAATGAGCCTATTTATCTTTATTAATTTAAAATTCAACTCTGTTTATTATGCTCAGCATATTCCTCATAAGGAGGGGACAGAACCGGATCTCGTTATGTTGATAGAGAATATGGACTGGATTTATACACCAGAGATTGATGGTATTCGATACGACAATGATGGAACAAATGCTATTATAAATACTAAAAGCAAATCTTTTCTAACAAAATCCTTAGGAAACTTTTTATATGATAAGGATAATATGACTATCGGTTTTGACAGTACGTTTAGATTTGACCACGTCAGTTATTTTTCAGAAGAAGCAAAAAGAATTCAAGTTAATGAATCGAAAATTAAACGAGAGATTAGGGAAGATTTTTCCCCAATTATGAAGGTTCAAACAAAACCCTTTATCAATCTTCAATGGTTGTTTAATTTAATTTATCAAAGTAGGTTTAACTAGAGAAAAAGAAAGAGAAGACAGGAATGCAAAAAAGAAATATTTTAGGGATTTTTGTAGGACTATTTATAGGGTTGGTTACAGTCTTAGGAATGAGCCTATTTATCTTTATTAATTTAAAATTTAACTCTGTTTATTATGCTCAGCATATCCCTCATAAGGAGGGGACAGATCCGGACGTCATTATGTTGATGGAGAATATGGGTTGGGCCTATACACCGGAAATAGAAGGTATTAGCTACGATGATGATGGGTCGTATTCTATAACTAGAGAAAAAGGAACTAAAACGTCTGTATTAGATCTTACAGGTGATACTCTATTTTTTCATTCCGAATCAAATGATAGGTATCTTCTTAATCGTAATTTTTCTGTCCAACATGCTTTTGACAAACGTTATCATACTATTAAATATAATCAACGAAAAGTCCAAAAAGAAATTAGAGAAACTGTTCAACCTGTGATTGATGCTCAACCAAAACCATTAATCAATCTTCAGTGGTTGTTTAATTTAATTTATCAAAGTAGGTTTAATTAGAGAATAAGATAGCATATTTATCTCAACTTGATTTAAAAGCTGTTTAAAGCTCTCTCCTTGTTTTCTCGGTTCATAGATAAGAACTTTATCCTCATAAGTCATTTTCATAATAAAAACACCCTAAAGTTAGATTTCATTTGTCTAACTTTGGGGTATTTTTATTGTGAGCCTCTTTCTTTTGCGTTGATTCGTGCTGAACCCTTATTTACCTCAGTAAAAATAAAGAAAAAAATATCTCTTGGCCAGGACCGTTGGTTATGGTAGTGTAAAATAAGTTTTGTAAACACAAAAAGGAATAAATCCGTTTTAATAGAGTTGCGAAACATTACTAGATAGCAGATTATAAACGAAAACGCTTTGCAGTTTGCAAAGTGTTTTTTTACGGTTAGAGGATAGGTGCTAATTCTTCCGAAATAAAAAAGTAGTAGAATTGAAAATTATAAGGATGTGGGACTAGGATGTTTTACTTAAATCTCACTTTTGATAGTCAGTTTCAAGTAATCTAATTTTTCATTTGAAGAAGATGAGTGAAAAATGTCTGTATATAGTATAATGATTTTAGAAGAGTTCGAGTTATGAAATGGGGGACCTTGAAAAATAAATTAATGCAGAGGGAGGCAACCGTGACATGAAGTCGAAAAGATATATAATTATTGGAATAGTTGCCATTGTGAGTTTAATTTTCTTTGTAGTAGTGACTTTTTGTGGAAAAGGGCATCAGTGGAGTAATAATGTCGTACAAGGATTTAAATCGCTGGGTCTTAAAGGTAATGTAAAAGTAATTGGGACATATAAAGAAATTGAAGCATTTCACGGTACTGTTGTTGAAGTGAATTATACTGAGAGGTTTTCTGATGGATATTTTTTAGATAAGAATCTTAGAGCAGATATACGAGAATTTAATGGTGAGCATATTTCAGATTTTTATCCTCCGTTATCTACAAAGATCGAAGCATTGCTCAATGACAAAGAAAAAGACTTGTTTGATACTGTTAAATTTAACGAGTTTAGCTTCTTGTTAGATGTTTATAAAATGAGACCAGGTTTTCAACGAGAAGAAGATAAAATCAAAAAAGATGTTGCCAGTAAAATTAATAAACTATTTGATAGGCCAGTGACGTTTGATTATAGTTATAAATTTGAGCCAGTATCCAGAGAAAAAATCTACGCTACTATTCTTTCACAGGCAATCATGAATCGTGATAATGGAGACTTTGAAGCGGCTGGCTTTTATAATATTAGACCTAAAAATTTAATGAAGAGTAAAGCAGTGAGTCTTCATTTGGATTGCATTTTTGCTTCTCTTGATCCTAACGCTAGCGAGTCATTTTCGAGAGAGCATATCGATTATTTTAAAACAAAACTCTTATCGTTGCCCAAAGGTTCATTTTCTGATGGGATATATGAAATACATGGTGATTATAGTGAAGGAGGTAAAAGCATTAGTGTAACTTGTATATTCGTTGTTGAAGGCGGTATTGGTCACTTTGAAGAAGATAAAATGAACTAAAAACAAAAAATACACCTAATTGAAATTTGGTAGAAAAAAGTATCTATACTTGCGTTGTCACTTAAAAGGTATTTCCAATCGTGATAGTAATCAGGGAATCAATACAATAAATGGAATGATAGAAATGGAGGATGGACTTTGTTAAAAAAACTACTAAGGGTATCCTTAATAGCTATTTTACTAATACTTTTGTTAATATCTATATTTAAATCAATCGATAACAGGAATAAGACTTATGATAGGGAATTCATAACTTCATTGGCAACAGGATTAGATGAACGTTGGAAAGTTACTGCCCAAAAGGATGATGATGAACAGGAAATTGAAGACTATAAATCCTATATAGATTATGAATTAATTGAAATTGAACAGTATAAAAATAGGAAGTTTAAAAATCCTAAGTTAAAGAGATTAGCTAACACATATATTAGCATCCAAAGGAATGAAAGAAAATCTATAGAAAATCAAAATTTTGTGGATAGTACTTTTGTAAGTGAATGGAATCAATACCAAAATAAACGTTTTGAATTGCTTCTAGATATTAACTCAATAGTTGAAATTCCTGTTCAGGATAAAAACATTCTAGATAGTATATTGAAATCTGGTAAAGCTGTGAAAGAATTTAATAGAGTTTACGGAATATTAGTAGATACTTTTGATCCCAAAAACTTCGTAGTTGAAGAGATCACAGGTGTATCGGAAAAAGAGAAGCGCTACATAGGCGATTTTGAAAATACTACAGGTCATTACATCAATTACATAGATATTAGCATTGATTTTTATGATGAAAATGATAAAGTTTATTCTGGTTTTCAGTTTAACCCAAGATATGCGTGGGAAAATGGAACTAAAAAAAGCTTCGAATTCTCGATTCCAGATTCAGATACGAGGTTCAAATATTTTAAGGTCAATTTGGGTGAAAAAAGTTTTGGGTTTGAGTAGATTTTCTATTTTATAGAAGGGTAGACAATAGTGTTTCAACTAAGTTCTAAAAATAGATAGTTATGCAAAAAAGAGGTATAAAAATACCTCTTTTTGTTCACTCTTCAATTATGCTGTCACTGTCCATTTACTGTCCTATATTGTGTAAAATATATAAAAGTTGTTAAGTTCACTAGTAGTTAAATCCCTTAAAATCAGTATTTATGATGATAACGAGTCTAAAAAAATCTTGGAACAAGTTTTGAATGGTTTAACAGTGGTTGATGAGTTAGGGACAAGTTTTTCCTATGAACGGGATAATCCTAAACTAAAGCGAAATTTTACTTTATGCCATGAGTTAGGACACTTTATTTTGGATCAAGAAGGGGCTTATTTTGCGGAGTCTGTAGATAATCAAGAGGACATCTTAGAGCGAGAGGCAAATATATTTTCTGCTGTAGTACTAATGCCTGACATTGTCCTTCTGTCAAAAATATACTATAATTGCGAGACCTTCCATCAAATACAAAATAGTCTCGAAGTTTCAAAACAGGCTTTATTTTTTCGTCTTTTGGACTTTCTACGGGAATATTATTCTGGTAAAGATAATGAAATCAAACAAGCAGTTGAGACATATATTGAAGGAAATAACGCTTCTATTTATTGTTTGTTTCATGATATTAGAGAGCAGATTATAGAGGAATTCCATCAGTTTCAACCTTCCCTTATTAATCAGGTTAAGCAGAGAGTGAGTAAACTAGGTTTTACAACTAGTCAAGAATATCCAGATTTATTGAATCAAGATAACTGGAAAGCAATCAAGGAAGAAAATATTAATTTAAAAACGTGGCTTATTTATAATAAAGGGAAGTCGATTGCGTATGTTTGGGATAAAGAAAAATTTTCAGATAAAGAGGCAAGAAAAAAGGCAGAAATACAGTTACTATTAATGTGAGGTGAACTATGTATCAACCAGAACAACTAAAAGCTCGTAGAAAAGAGCTAAAAATGACTCAAAAAGATATTGCGGATCAATTAGGGATCAGTTATCAAGCCTATTCAGCATGGGAACGTGGAGTGAAAGAACCATCTAAAGAGAAAATAAAACGACTAGAACAGCTACTCAGAGTACCAAAAGGCTATTTTACAGAAACTGAGATAGTTCGTTTGTACAATGTATTATCAAATAAAGGTCAAAATCAGGTTTTAGAATACACTCGTAGGTTAGTTCAAGAAGAGTCTAGAAAAATTGTTACGGTTTTAGAAAATCTCTATGAGTACCATGTATACGAAAAGATGTCTGCTGGTATTGGTGCATCAGTTTATGATGATAGGGACTATGATATCGTCTACTTTGATGAAGAACTAGCTCATGATTTTGCGTCATGGGTATCTGGAGATTCTATGGAACCCAAATACCATAATGGTTCAGTAGCTCTTATCCGTGAGACCGGTTTTGATTATGATGGTGCAGTTTATGCTGTAGTGTGGAACTTTCAGACCTTTATCAAGAAAGTCTACCGTGAGGAAGAGGGGCTACGCCTAGTTTCTATTAACAAGGCTTATAAGGACATCTATATTCCTTATGATGAAAACCCTCGTATCGTGGGTAAAATTGTAGGAGACTTTATACCATTAGAGCTATAAGTTAGGAGAATACCATGGGAATGACGTATAAAGAAAAACTAGAAAAAGCTAAAATGGGCAATATTACTATCCCCTCAGAAATTTTGGGAAAAGATACTGTGGGCGTATATAAGTTTTTTGCCATTTTAGAAGATGAAAAAATCTGTTTTTATATTGGAAAATCAACTAATATCAGAGAACGATCGTTGTCTTCAAACGGCCATATTAATTTGTTTTTTTAAAGAATCAGAGAAGTTAGTACCGTCTGAAATTAAATATTATCTTGGTCAAAATTATGAGATTTTAGTTGAAATAGAAGAGGTTGATTACTTCGATACGGACTTTAGCAGAGCATCCCATAGACTTTCTTTGGCTGAAATAACTGAAATTGTTAAATATCAAAGTATGGGACAATGTTTGAAGCAACTACCAGAAGGCATAGGAGAAGGAGAAAGGGAATATTGGGAAAACAGCTATAAAAGAGATAGATAATGGGCTATTTTGATTGTTCACGAGAACCAAAATCTGATATTGCTTTTGTAGATATGAGATTTTTCTATGCTAGTGTTGAGTGTGTGGAACGTGGATTGTATCTTTTAAGGACCTCGCTTTGTGTGATGAGTAGAGCAGATAATTCAAACGGACTTATCTTAGCTTCCTCTCCAATGTTCAAGAAAGTCTTTTGAGCACCACAAGAGGCGAAGTCACAAACTCCGCCTCCTTCTACATATTTTATTTGAAATATCAAGACTTATGCTTGATAAAGCTAGAAAACTTACCCTTTTCCAGCAAGAATATCTGATACTTTATACAATCCTGGGGAATATGTCCGACCAAATAGTTTTTTCGTCAAGGCATTAAACGTATAATGGTCATCTAAAATCAAGACTTCGTCATACGTTTTTAAGAGTGCAATAAAGTCATCGTCTGTTAAATTGGAATCATCTCTAGTATCGATATTTTCATTGCGGAGGTAATAACTTGTTGCGCTGTCGCTGTATGATGCCATTAAATCTAAAAATTCTTGGTCAACCGACACAAAATTTTCTCTGGCATCAACATTGACATCCCACAGATAATAACGACTAGCATATTGGACAAAATAATTATCTACATTCTCCTTATCTGCTGTTACAACCAAAATTCTATCCGTTGACGAATTACTCTGACTTCCAGTAAACTGACGAATTTCTTTTACGACCTCGTTTGTTTCCTGATTGTTATTGTAAACAATGCTATTATTTTCTGACAAGAACATTCCAATGGCATAAACTGTCAAAACAAGGCTCGCGTATTGGTACAAGTGTTTATTAAATAAGCTCTTGTAAGACCTAGCATTACGTTTACTAATGATTTTTTCATACAGACCCTTGTCCATTACCCATGCTAAAGCCATGGTCAAACAACCAAAAACAAAGATAACGATGCTCGAAGCATAGCGCTCAAATCCTGCTAATTCTAACGCTTCATCAGTCGGCATTGCTGTCAGATACATGAGTAAAATGCCAATATAGTAAGTCACAATCGAAATATCAACAAATCCCCAAGTCAACAAGACAAATTTCTTATATTTCAAACGAATGCCAATCACAATAAAGGCAATCAGCATAATCAGATTGATTATCAAAATTCCATTGCTTGCCAAACTGTCAAACGTAAACACCGATTTGACAAAAAGAGTGATAATTTTTTGTGGGACGCCTGACAGATTTCCAGTCAATACCTGACCAAGTTCTGACATGGACACCGCATGCTTGGCACTTGAGGCATTTGGGAAATTATCCGTCACATGCTTTTGCCAAATAACAAAAGGAAGACAGCTGACTAGCAAGGTCATTATGAGCAGCACTAGTGCTTTTAAACGTGCTCTTTTACGAACAAGTAAACGCACAATACAAACCACATAAACTACTAAAACGAGAGCGACAAAGAAAAGTCCACTTACTTTGACGATACTTAATAATCCAAGAATTACCGCCGTATTTAGCGACAAAAACCAGAAACGATTACGATAGACAAAACAACCTGCTATGGCTGCCAAGGCCAAGGCCGGAAGCAGAAAATCAACCAGCAAATTATTTAATCGAATAGCAACGTTGAACGTATTAAAAACAGCAAACGAAGCAAAAATCATGCTAACCATTAAGACACGTCGATCATCACGAAGTGCCGCAAACATGGCATAAAGACTGGAAGCAATCAAGAAGAATTGCCCGACCAACATACTACCTTCTGAAAAGCCTACGATAGTCGTGAAAAAATAAATGAAAAGTGAACTTCCAACAGGATAGGTATAATAACTAATAATCGTATCCTGCTGTGTTGGCAAAGCATTATTGATATGGAAAAATTTTACAATCGTTGCCCAATGCGTAAAATTATCATAATGTAAAAGCGGTGAATGCCAGAGCGTTATTCCAAACAAAAGCAAATAAGCCATCATTCCAAGCGCAATATAATCAAGTCTCCTAAAGCGATATTTCTTTTTCCATACCGCCCAAAGATAATAAAGACTCAAAAGACAGCCCAAAACAGAAATGGCATACACGGTCTGCAACATAAAGCCTAACAAACTACCAAGGTACAATACCAATGTAATGACTGAAAATGTAAACACCCATGTCAGACGACGATTCATCTTCACAGTATTACGGAAAAAGGCATTGTACCCCATGGTAATCACAAAGAACAACAGTAATCTAGCAATACTAATCATACTCTCCCTCTCCATTCATTTGCTAAGGCTTTAAAAGCAGGTAAGCTATCCAAATCCGCTAAATTGGTAACTCGATAAAGCGATTCGTCTCTATCAATATCATAGGACACAAAAGTCAACTGAATTGGCAAATCTTTGTAGGTAAATGCGACATTCGGTTCTTTTTTAGGATTTGTCAATTTTCCAGAAAATGTCATGTAATAATAATCTGTCTTTCTAAGCTGGCATTTTTTTCCAGCAACATGAACCTCTTCATTGACACGAACTTTCGGAAAAGCTACTTGGTCATAGGCTGAAACAGGACGTTCATTATTTTGGAAACGTTGACTAAAGTTCTCAAGTAAATCATCCCATGTTGTCATCCAAGGGTCTTTTTCCTTCGGAAGATTGTGATTAATGCGGTCATAAATGTACTGATAAAATTCGCGCTTATCAGCTTCAGGAACTTCTGAAAATTGAACGCCGTAGCGCCAACCATTATCAATCGCAAAAACACGAACAACATGACCTTTTACCATCGCATGGTAATCACGTGATTGCAAATTAAGCGTCAGTTCTTTTTCTTTCGGCAAATACAATGGTAAATCCGTATAGAATGAAATCCCCGTTTCTGAAATATCACAGACTCTCACTTGGTAAGAATCATCATCAACCTCAATAACCATAGCTTCATCAACAGTAAAACGCTCACTTGAGCGATAAATCGGACGACCAAGCGCACAGAAAATCGCAAAGGTCAAATTGATGATATGATAGATCAACCAAAAACTGATAATACTTCCATAAAAAAGCTCTGAACTAAATTTTCCATAGTTAAAAGTCACCAAACCATAAACGGCTAATCCCCATAAAACAAGATAAGGAAGCGCATAAAGGTACAACGTCCACGACGTATCATTTCCCTTACGTGTCACCTTAAATTTTTTATTGCTAATGCCAAAGGACTCCAACATCATGGGAATAAACAAATACGGAGCAAAAATCGTTTCCACAATTTCTCCCCAAACCTGTGTTCGGTATTGTTTTGAGACTTCTCGCATTGACAAGTGTGTCAATGCGTAACTTGGCAACCAGAATAGGAACAGTAGCCAGATATTTGACACCACCAAACGCACATGGAAAACCGTATATAAAATCGGTGCTAAGATATACAATAACCGTCTAAAGAAAGACCACCAATAAAGATAGCCATTAATATAAACAATTCTTTGCCCCTTTGTCAATTTGGGATTAAAGAAGATATTCATATTGTAGCTACTGCGAATAACGCCACGTCCCCAGCGCGTGCGCTGTTTGATGACACTCTTCAAATCTGTTGGCGTTAACCCGCTAGCCATTGGACTTTTCGTCGAATAATTTACATAACCAGCCGCATTCATCCGAACACCTAGCTCGAAATCCTCCGTAATGGTATTTGTCGGAAAACCACCAACATCTTCAATCGCCTTACGGAAAATAACCGTATTAGACCCCGTATAAACCGCTGCACCGTGCGAATTATTGCAAACATTAATTTCTTTGGAAAAGAAATCTTGTTCGTTTGGTAAGGTTGATTCTGAAAACAAGTTAAATTGGAAAATATCAGCATTGTAAAAACTTTGTGGCGTTTGAATCAAACCAACTTTTGACTTATCATAATCGTCACCATTTTCATAAGCCTCAACTTGTTCAACAAAATAAGGCACAGTTTCCAACAGGAATTCACGATAAGGAATCATATCCGCATCAAATGTCGCCACCAAAGGTGATGACGTCTGACGTAAAGCATTATTGTAGTTTCCTGATTTGGCATCTTTATTATCCGCCAAACCAAAATAACCAACACCAAGCTCATCTGCCAATTTGGCAACTTCTAGACGATTGGTATCATCACAGACGTAGATATGCACCTTAGACTTATCAGGATATTCCATAAAAGTACAGGCATTAATCGTCTTATAAAGCAACTCTGGATCCTCATTATGCGTTGCAATCAAAACATCCACATCTGGGTAACGCTCCTTAGCAATCTCAGGCTTTTCAAGCTCAAAGTCCTTTTGCTTATTCCAAATGAGAATGTAGCCTGTAATGGCTGAAACTACCTCACTTCCCCACAATAAAATCCCAAAGATCAGCGCAAACCATGAATCATGCCACGGAATAGTCGCCACCAAACGCCAAGTTAAATAAAAGGCAGTCGTTACAAATGCAACAAAATAGAGTATCCTCTTACTAACCTTCATTCTCACCTCCACTAAAAATCAAATGTTTTTGCACAAAATAACTGACAATGAAAAGTGTACCGTCAACTAAAATCTTCACCAATGAAATTGGCAGCGTCGTCAAGGCATTTCCTAGAACTGTTACCAATAAACTTGACAAAACAATCTGTACTACCACCAAAGTGAAGTATTTTATCGCACTATTTGATTGACCTCGTTTAAAGACCACCTTACGATTCAAGGTGAAATTAACAACAGATGATATCGCACGCGCTAAAATCGAAGCTAACGTCACCGCACTAAAACTCAATCCATTAAACAAAGAAATTAAAATCGTAAAAGCAACAATATCAACCAAGAAGGAAAACAATGCTGAAAAAATGTACTTTAAGAAAACCTTGTAAATTCTAATCGAGTCACGAATCACATCAAAATGCGACGACTGATTTTCATCCAAATAAATCGTTGCAATGCCAACTTCACAAATCGGAATATTGTCCTCTTTTGCCTCAAGTAACATATTCATCTCAAATTCATACCGTTCACCCTCCACGGTTAAGAGTTTTGGCAACCATGACATAGGAATCACACGAAGCCCCGTTTGCGTATCAGAAACGTTTATACCTGTCATAGCCCCCAAGACGTCTCTTGTCAATAAATTTCCAAATTTACTACGTAAAGGAACAGATTTTTCAAATGTTCTAACACCCAGCACCAAACTATCAGGATGTTGCAAAAATTCAGCCAAACATTTCATCATGTCTTCGTAGGTGTGTTGACCATCAGAATCAATCGTCACAATTCCTTTGGCATTAGGAAAATTGTCCAAAATATATGAAATAGCCGTTTTTAAAGCACGACCTTTTCCTTTATTATCAGCATGTCTTTGCAAATGACAAGCATAGTTACTCTGCGCTATTGCAAATAACGGTGCAAAATCAGCTCCACTACCGTCATCGACTAGAATAATGTCAAACATTTGATTTTCCTTATCCCGAATATTTTTCAAAAGTTCCAACAAACGGTCATCAGGTTCATAGGCAGGAATGACAATAACAACATCTTGAAACATCATCGACGTTCTCCTTTTTGATTTTTATTTTCGTACATTTTCTTATCAGCTATTGCAAAAAAATCAACGAAGTTTTTATGTGATTGATAAGAGTCCGTATAAGCACCTAAAGATGCTGTAATCCCCATATCTTTGAGAGTTATTTCTGCTTGAACAAGTTTTATTAAAAATTCAGCTTGATTTTCAGAAACTCCAGGGAGTAAAACCGCAAATTCATCTCCACCTAACCTTGCTATTACAGCACTTTCAGGCATTATCTTCGTTAAAATATCACCAAATTTAATTAGAATCTTATCTCCCGTAGCATGTCCAAAGGTATCATTTGCTTCCTTGAATTTATCCAAATCAGATATAATAACCGTAATTTGTTCTTCTTTACGTGTCAGACATTCCTCAAAAGCAAGCTCAATATATCGTCGATTATGAACCCGTGTTAAAACATCTTCGTATGCCATCCTCTGTATTTCAAGTTCATGAAGTCTCTGCTCTGTAACATCAAGAACAAAACAAGAAACACCAATCACTTTTTGGCGATTGTTATAAATGGGAGAATACATATTTTGCCAGTAAAGCGTTTTGTCGCCTGTCTTAATAGTATCCATAAATATAAATGTTTCACCCTTTTTCGCACGATCAACATTTGCTTTTAAACGCGCAGCATCTTCACTATTAAGATAATTCATTGGAAAGTCACCAATTTTGGGAGTGAAATAAAAGATTTCTTCCATGAGCCGAATATCATTCTTATTAACCGCAATAAAACGATAATCTAAGTCTACAGCATAGACGTTAATAAGTTTCGAACTCTGTAAGATAAAGTGGGATAGCATATGCTGTCTTCGATTAAGGTAAGATGCTAGGGTCCAAAGAACTAGTATTCCTATAAAGATTGCTAAAACGATGGGATTATCATGGTCAATCAAAACATCATCATACACTAAGCGCATTAATAACATTAACGCAGCAAAAATACTTAAGTACGTTAACAATCTTTGATGCTTGATTAAAAAATCACTTACTTTTCCTAATACCATTACAGCCTCACCATTCTAAGTAGTTTTAATACCTTCAGCATCCAAACTGTCTGTAACAAAACGTCCTGTAAAACCACCGATGAAGCCCGTAGCAGTATTGTCAATTCCTAAACGTTGTAGAATACGGCTGACATTAATACCCTTACCGCCAGCGAATTTATCATCACTCTCTATACGGTTAACTTCACCAATCTCTACCTTGTCGATACGAAATCAATATAATATTGACAAATAAGACTCTACATTATCACTTTATTATCCCCAATAAAAAGGAAAATGAGTTATCCTTTCTCCAAAAGCATTAAAGGGAATGCCCTCGCTATTGGTCTTGTTTTGCAAATGATGTAAAGTAGATAAAGAAAAAGGTCTCAATAAAAAGACTATCATTACGTATAAAATTCAAGAAGTAAGACAAGAAAACTAAGTCATATCATCCAAGGATATCAATTGTTTTGAGATTTTCTAGTCTTCTCCCCCGAATTTAAAAATACACTATTTAATAAATAAAAAAACTGCAGGAGAAAAAACGCTTTGCTAATAAAAGTGTTTTTGAATCCAGCAGTATTGCTAATTTACATATATTTCATAAAAACTTCTCCCCATTTTAAAGAGCGTCCCCTTTACTTACGCTCTATCCCTATCTTACAAATCAAAATATCGGTATGATAACCCTATCCCAATACCATATCATATAGTAACAAGCACCAACACGTAATCGTATAAAACTCTCCCCAAAAGAGTTGAAAGATTACAATCAAGTTGGCTTCAAGTTACTACTACCAATATTCCCTATTCATAAAGACGCTATAATTATAACATGTTATTTTTATTTTTCAATCTTTTTTCAAATTTTTATTATTTTAATGTATGTGACAACCATTATAATGAAGTCGTTTGAATTAAACACTCCTACTTAACAAATACTAATCAAATGATATTTATCTATATTTTAATAAATAATAATTAAACACCCTTTGGCTTTTAAATGGATTTGCATAAAAAAAATCAGAATTCCTATTAAAATTCTGAGAGGTATTTTTATACCTCTTTTTGTTCACTCTTCAATTATGCTGTCACTGTCCATTTACTGTCCTATATAGTGTAAAATATATAGAAGTTGTTAAGTTTACTAGTAGTTAAATCCCTTAAAATCAGTATTTATGATGATAACAAGCCTAAAAAATTCTTGGAACAAGTTTTGCATGTTCATCATAATATTTTCTAGATTCCTTTCATATCAAGGGGTTAGCCCCTATTTCTTAAATTTTACTGCCCACTTCTGCCCAGAAATGAGTAGTGTAAAAATCTTAACTACTATACCATGTTTAGTTTGATTGACAAAGTAAGAGAGGGCAAAAGAGAATCTGGTATTATAGGGGAGTTCAGTCTATTTAGAACGAAGTTATCAAGAGGCTTTGTCAAAAAAGCTATAGGACAAAGCCACATAAGCTACAAATCTTTAAAATTTAAGACTTGTTATAAATAGTGTACAATGGTTAATTGTTAATCTAGTCAACATGTGATTGGAGATAGAAAAGAAAAGAGAAGATAACAATGCAAAAAAGAAATATTTTAGGGCTTCTTGTAGGACTGTTTACAGTTTTAGGAATGAGCCTATTTACCTTTATTAATTTAAAATTTAACTCTGTTTATTATGCTCAGCACATCCCTCATAAGGCGAGAACAGAACCGGACATCATTATTCTGATGGAGAATATAGGTTGGGCCTATACACCGGAAATAGATGGTATTAGCTATGATGATGATGGAATGTACGCTATAACTAGAAATAAAGGAACGAAAACGTCTATATTAGGTCTTTCAGGTGATACTCTATATTTTAGTTCGGCATCGGGTAATGGCTATCTTTTAAATCATGATTTTTCTATCAAAGCTGCTCTTGACAAACGTTATCACAAGATTAAATATAATCAACGAAAAGTTCAAAAAGAAATTAGAGAGACCGTTCAACCTGTGATTGATGCTCAACCAAAACCATTAATCAATCTTCAGTGGTTGTTTAATTTAATTTATCAAAGTAGGTTTAATTAGAGAGTATAATTCTACAGAATGTTTTTGTTGGGTTTATTGGTCTGAATGACAGAGTAGCAAAAGCATGAGGGGTAATAGGCTTATTTCCTTGGTATTCATGACGGCTAACCTTTGAAAACACCTCATTTTTATGCTACTATGAAAGTTATGAAAAAACAGTTACAAGGCTTGACGCAGGTGGAGGTCAAGCGGCGGATAGATGCCGGTAAAACAAATCATTTTAAAGCAAAAACTGGCTCCAGCAATTGGGAGATTTTTAGGCGTAATGTCTTCAACTCCTTTAATGTGCTCAATTTTGCAATCTTTGTGGCCTTGATTGCTGTTCAGGCTTGGTCTAATCTTTTTTTCTTTGGGATTATTGTGCTTAATGCCTTTACGGGGATGATGACGGAGTTGCGTGCCCGTCGCATGATTGATAAGCTCAATCTCATGAATAAGGATCAGATTCGTGTGGTGCGTGATGGACAGCTTGTTTCTATTGATCCTAAGGATATTGTCTTGGATGATGTCATGCTCTTGTCTGCGGGTGAGCAGGTTCCTAGTGATGCCGTGGTTGTTGATGGGATAGCCGAGTTTAACGAGGCCATGCTGACTGGTGAGAGTGATCACATTCTAAAGAAAGATGGGAAGGAGTTGCTCTCTGGTTCTTATCTTGTGAGTGGTCAGGTCTATGCTAAGGTCATTAATGTAGCCGAGGACAATTACGCCAACAAGCTCATGCTAGAGGCCAAGACTCATAAGCCAATCGTGTCCCGTATTCTTTATAATATGGACAAGATTGCTAAGTTTACGGGAAAGATTGTCATACCGTTTGGACTTGCGCTCTTTTTTGAGGCTTACTTGATTAAACAGCTCTCCCTTCAAGAGTCGGTCGTTACCAGTTCGACAGCTCTTCTGGGAATGTTGCCTAAAGGAATTGCCCTTTTGACTATTACATCTCTTTTGACGGCTGTCATTAAACTTGGGATGAAACATATCCTGGTGCAAGAGATGTACTCTGTTGAAACCTTGGCCCGTGTAGACGTGCTTTGTTTAGATAAGACAGGGACGATTACACAAGGAAAGATGACAGTTAAAGGTCTAGAACTACTGTCAGAGCGTTTTACGAAAGAGGAGTTGGAGCGTTTGCTTGCGGCTTATATGCAACATAGCAAGGATAAAAATGCAACAGCTCAGGCTATTCGAAATGCTTATGAGGGTCTGGAACATCATTATCAGGTAGGTGATGTTATTCCATTTTCAAGCGATCGTAAATGGGGTGCTGTGAGCGTTAATGGGCTTGGAACTCTCTTTTTGGGAGCACCTGAGATGCTTCTTAAGGAAAATCCCAAGGCAGTCGATCAGGCTCAGGCACGAGGGTCTCGTGTTTTGATTTTGGCTTGGAGTCAGTCAGGTGTTGATACAGAGACCATGATTTTGCCGAATGACGTCGAGGCTTTGACTTTACTTGAAATTGCCGATCCTATTCGTGAGGATGCTGCAGAAACTCTGGAATACCTGCGTTCAGAAGATGTGACGCTTAAGATTATTTCTGGTGACAATCCAGTGACGGTTTCTCATATTGCTCATCAAGCTGGTTTTGCCGACTATCAAAGCTATATTGACTGTTCTAAGGTCAGCGATGAGGAGTTGGAGGCTTTGGCTGAGGATACTGCGATTTTTGGTCGTGTATCTCCGCACCAGAAAAAGTTGTTAATCCAAACCCTTAATGCCAATGGGCATACGACAGCTATGACTGGTGATGGTGTCAATGATATCTTGGCACTGCGTGAAGCGGATTGTTCGATTGTTATGGCAGAGGGAGATCCTGCAACACGTCAGATTGCCAACTTGGTGCTTATGGATTCTGAGTTTAAGGACATTCCTGAAATTCTATTTGAGGGACGCCGTGTGGTTAATAATATTGCCCACATTGCACCGATTTTCCTCATTAAAACTGTTTATTCCTTCCTTTTGGGGCTTATCTGTATTGCCAGTATTGTTTTTGGTAAGGCAGAGTACCTCTTGGTCTTCCCTTTTATTCAAGTTCAGATGACTTTGGCGGGTCAATTTATCGAAGGTTTTCCACCATTTATTCTAACCTTTGAGCGTAATATTCGTCCTGTTGAGAAACATTTCCTCAGACGTTCGCTCCAGTTGTCTATTCCTAATGCCTTGATGCTGGTTATCAGTGTTCTTATTTTCCATCTGTCTCAGGTCTATCTTGGCATGAGCAATACGGACATGCTGACGCTGTCTTACTATATGATGGGATCAACGGGTGTCCTTGCCGTTATTCGTGCTTGTATCCCGTTGAATAAGGGGCGTGTGGCCTTGATTATTTACTCAGTCTTTGGCTTCTTGATTAGCTCTTACTATCTTCGAGATGTGATTGAGATTTCGACACTTAATAGCTATACCTTGCCAATCTATCTAGTAGCAATGGCTATCTGTACACCGCTTTTCTTCTGGATTAGCTATAAACAAGGTGCTTTCCAAAAAGCATAAATCAAAACTCGAGCTTGGTAACAGGCTTGAGTTTTTTGATAGCTGAACAGTAGGAAAAGCCTTGATGTGTATGAGGTGTGGTACAATAGAAACATGAAAATAGTAGGTCACTTGACGCCAAAAGTCATTAAAACTTTTGATTTGGACTACAAGCCTGGTGAAGAAATCACGCTGTCTGAACAACGTAAGAAGCATATGGAAAAACATCGCCAGGAATTCAGTGATTTTGATGCCACCTATGAACGTATCCCAGAGATTATTGCTCAACCGGACTATATCGGTCGCCATCCTAATGGTCAGTCCTTGGAGTACATCAAACGTATTGATGGTAATGTTTTGGTAGCGGTCAGATTATGTGATAAACTTAATGTCCGTACCATGTTTGTGATTAAAGATTCTAAGCTGAAAAACTATCTAAATGCTGGTAGAGCTAAGAGAATGTGATATAATATGGGTAAGGAATAACAACGAGGGCGGAAGAGGCAGCCGCCGCACCTTCGGGTCTGAAAGAGATGCAGGACTGTCACCCTGCCGTTGTTTATCAAACCAAGAAGTCCCTTTCGGGGGCTTTTTTATTTTGTGTAGCTTAGGGACAAGACTATCTCACTTTCTGGATTAGGTATAGACGAATCTTATAGGAGGGGAATTGTCAAAATTAACAGAAAATTCTTGACATCTTTTTAAAAAAGAGTACAATAGTTAGTAAATCAGAAAGTAACTGGTCTTAGATTTTCAGGGAGCCTGCGGTGATTGTGAGTAGGTAATCGAGATGAGCGAACATTGGGCTGATTGGATGATAATGAGAAGGTAACACATATTCTTCTCGGTTGGCACCCCTTACCGTGCAACTCCTTGTTAGAGGAGATAGAGATGATGGTCGTTTTTTTGAGACCATTAACTGAGGTGGTACCGTGTTAAACTAGATTTAATGCCCTCACAGAGTTTTTCTCTGTGAGGTTTTTTGTTTACTTTTATCTTTAAAGGTCTATTTACCTTAAAGAAGTATTATTTCATTATTCAATGAAAGGTTGGGTATTATGGATGCATTAAACGATATTCGAAGTGATATTGATAATATTGATAGTCAGTTAATTCGACTCCTGGCCCAACGTCAAATACTTGTGGAAAAGGCAGGGCGGCTGAAGCCCCAGGGAGACAAGGTTGCTGTCCAGGCTAGTGATCGTGTTGCTCAAGTCATAGCTAACCGTCGCAAGGAGGCACTAGAGCTTGGCTTATCGCCAGATGTGGCTGAAAGTGTTTGGCGAAGCATGATTCAAGCCTTTATTGCTTTGGAAGAGAAAGTGAATAAAGAACAATAATGGTGCCGATACATCCTATAAAGGAGTCTTGTATCAGTCTTATTACTCTCGATAAACCAGTTTGAAAGGAAATACTATGAGAAAAATTTTACCAGCCGATACCTTAACACCAATCGTGGCTTATATGCGTGTTCAGGGGGAACACAAGGTTATCCTTGAATCCATTCCTCGTGAGAAGGAAAATGCACGTTTTTCTATTGTTGCTTACAATCCGGTCTTTGAAGTAACCTTCAAGGATGGTGTTCTTTATGAAAATGGTAAGGCGATTGATCAGGATCCTTTCGAATATTTGGACCAAGTAACAGTCAAGGGTATCAAGTCTGACCTACCTTTCGCAGGTGGTGCTATCGGGTTTGCAGGCTATGATATGATTGGTCTCTATGAAAATATCGGTGAGATTCCTGAAGATACGATTGGAACACCTGATATGCATTTCTTCATCTACGAGTCTTATTTGATTTTTGACCACAAGAAGGAGAAGGTTTATGTGGTTGAGGATAATATCTATTCTGGTCGTGACAACGATGCGGTGCGTCAAGCTCTGGGGCAGGTGGTAACGAGCCTACAGACTCAGGCGCCAAACGAGTTTACACCTCAGGCCTTGCAAGCCTTGCAATTTTCAAATCATATCGAAAAAGAGGTCTTCATGGATATGGTGGCTAAGGCTAAGAAACTCATTCGTGAGGGAGATATGTTCCAATGTGTGCTTAGCCAACGCTTTTCAGCGGACTTTGAGGGAGATCCTTTGGATTACTACCGTAACTTGCGCGTGATCAACCCATCAAACTACCTTTATTTCTATGATTTTGGAGATTATCAGGTGATTGGTGCTAGCCCAGAGAGCTTGGTTTCAGTAAAAAATGGAGAGGTGGTCACCAATCCGATTGCTGGGACTCGCCCTCGTGGTGCTAATGATGCTGAAGATGCTGCCTTGGCGGATGAACTCTCACATGATGTTAAAGAAACTGCGGAACACCGTATGTTGGTTGACTTGGGGCGTAATGATATTGGTAAGATTGCTAAAAATGGTACGGTCAAGGTGACCAAGTATATGGAGGTTGAGTATTTCCGCTATGTGATGCACCTTACCAGTGTGGTTAAAGGGCAACTCTTGCCTGAATTGACAGCACTAGATGCTCTTAAATCAACCCTACCAGCTGGAACCGTGTCGGGAGCGCCTAAGATTCGTGCTATGCGTCGTATCTATGAGCTTGAGCAGGAAAAACGTGGTATATATGCGGGAGCTATTGGTTATCTGTCTGCGACAGGAGATATGGACTTTGCCATTGCCATCCGTACTATGATTCTCAAAAATCAAAAAGCCTATGTTCAGGCAGGTGCAGGTGTTGTCTATGACAGTGTTCCTGAAAATGAATTTTACGAAACTATTAACAAGGCGAAAGCTATGACAAGAATAGGAGATGCCCAATGATTTTATTAGTTGATAACTATGATTCTTTTACCTATAATTTGGCACAATACCTAGGGACATTTACAGAGGTAAAGGTCTTGCGTAACGATGATGAGAAGCTCTATGAAGAGGCAGAAAAAGCTGACGGGCTAGTCTTTTCACCGGGTCCAGGTTGGCCAGCTGATGCGGGTAAAATGGAAGCCTTGATAAAGGATTTCGCTGGTAAAAAACCGATGATGGGAATTTGCTTGGGGCATCAGGCTATTGCGGAAACTTTTGGTGGTAAACTTGGCTTGGCTAAGAATGTCATGCATGGCAAACAAAGCAATATTACTTTTGAAACGCCATCGCCAATTTTCAAGGATATTGACAATGATGTCCCAATCATGCGTTACCATTCCATCGTTGTTGACCAAATGCCAGAGGGCTTTGATGTGACAGCTATCACAACTGATGATCAAGAAATCATGGCCATTCAACATAAGGAGCTACCAATTTACGGTTTGCAATATCACCCAGAAAGCATCGGAAGTCCAGATGGGCTCAAGATGGTTGAAAATTTCGTGAAAATTGTTGCAGACTAGTTAGACAGTCTTTTGACTAGACTGGTCTATGCTCAAAACATCTCCTCGTGCATCGGAAAAACATTGAACCGTTTTTAAAAGGAAAACAGATATGAAAGAAATATTCCTACAAATCTCAAACCGACAAGACTTGTCTCAAGATCAAGTCCAAGCAGTCTTTGACCGCATTCTCAAAAATGAAGTCTCAGAAAGCCAAATCGCTGCCTTCCTTATGGGGCTTAAAACTAAGGGAGAAACAGCAGATGAAATCACAGGTATCGTGCGTGCTCTCAAATCACATGCGACGGTCTTGCCTGAGACCTTCACAGATGCTATGTGTAACTGTGGAACTGGTGGGGACCAGTCTTATAGCTTCAACATTTCAACAACGGTTTGCTTTGTCTTAGCAGCAGGTGGTATTCGTATGGCCAAGGCTGGTAACCGTTCGATTTCCTCTAAATCTGGTTCGGCAGATGTCCTTGAAGCCCTTGGAATCAACGTTGCGGCGTCACCAGAAACCCTATCTAAAGCACTTGATGAGGTTGGTTTGGCCTTTATCTTTGCCCAAACCATGCACCCAGCCATGCGTTTTATCGGTCCAGCTCGCCAAGCTCTTGGGATTCCAACGATTATGAACTTGGTCGGACCACTGGCTAATCCGCTTGACCTTGAGACACAACTTATGGGCCTCTACCGTGTGGAATTGCAGGAGATTGTTGCTAATGCTATCCAACAGTTGGGACGTAAACGTGCGGTTATTATCACAGGTCCTGACAATATGGACGAAGCTGCTCTTTATGGCACTAACACCTACACCCTTTTGGAAGATGGTCACATCAGCCAGCACACTTTCACTTATGAAGATTTGGGTATGGAAAAGGTTGAGTTGTCTGATATCACAGGTGGCGATGCCAAGGAAAATGCAGAGATTCTCCTTAGTGTCTTGAAAAATGAAGCCAGTCCTTATCTTGAAACAACATTGCTTAATGCTGGTCTTGGCTTCTTTGCCAATGGTAAGGTCGCGACTATTAAAGAAGGTGTTGAGCTTGCTCGTCAATTGATTGCGGACGGCTCAGCCCTAGAGAAACTTCGCCAACTCCAAGAGGTACAAGTATGAGTAAAGCCTTTCTCCCAACAATCTTAGAACAAAAAGAAAAAGAAGTGGCCCAGTTGGTCATGGAAGACTTGCAGCCCTTGCGTCAGACCTATCGTCTTTATGAGTTTCTCAAGTCAAATCAAAACAAGCTGCAAATTATTTCTGAAGTGAAAAAAGCTAGTCCAAGTATGGGTGATATTAACCTAGATGTGGATATTGTGGCTCAGGCCAAGACCTATGAGGAAAATGGGGCAGCCATGATTTCTGTTTTGACGGACGAGGTTTTCTTCAAGGGTGATATTTCCTATTTGAAAGAAATTTCGTCACAGGTGGCTATTCCAACCTTGGCTAAGGACTTCATTATTGATGAGAAACAGATTGTGCGTAGCCGTAATGCGGGAGCGACAGTCATTCTCTTGATTGTAGCGGCCTTGCCAGAAGCTCGTCTCAAGGAGCTCTATGATTTTGCGACTAGCCTTGGCTTGGAAGTCTTGGTTGAAACGCATAATCTACCAGAATTGGAAGTGGCTCATCGTATTGGTGCCGAAATCATCGGCGTTAACAACCGTAATTTGGTCACTTTTGAGACAGATATCAATACCAGTCTTGAGTTATCAACGCATTTCAAGGACAAGCCTGTTTATATTTCTGAGTCGGCTATTTTCACAGGTCAGGATGCTGCCCTTGTTGCCCCATATTTTAATGGGATTCTGGTAGGAACTGCCCTTATGACGGCTGACAATGTGGCTGAGAAGGTCAAGGAGTTGCAAATTGACAAAGGTTAAAATTTGTGGACTGTCGACACCAGAAGCAGTAGCAACTGCAGTTGAAGCAGGTGCGGACTACATTGGCTTTGTGTTCGCCAAAAGCAAGCGTCAAGTGAGTCTTGAACAAGCTCAGGGGCTGGCTAAAGGGGTGACAGGCCAGACAAAAATCGTCGGTGTCTTTGTTTCACCAAGTCTTGAAGAACTGGAAGAAGCGATTAGTCAGGTTCCCTTAGATATCGTTCAGATTCATGGAACTTTTGATGAGACTCTGATTCCAGAGATATCAGTACCAGTTATTCGAGCTATTCAGATTTCAGATAGTGATTCTCAAGTTAAGAGCCAGTCGGATTATCTTCTTTTTGATGCTCCTATTGCTGGCAGTGGTCAGACCTTTGACTGGCAACTCTTGGCTGACAAGCAGATTGAGCAGGACTACTTTATTGCTGGTGGCCTTACTGTGGACAATGTGGCAGAGGCCAAGGAAACCTTCCATCCCTATGCCTTGGATGTGTCCTCAGGTGTAGAGACAGATGGTCACAAAGATTTAGACAAGATTAAAGCATTTATAGAAAGAGTGAAAGCATGACATATCAACAACCTGATGCAAAAGGATTTTTCGGAAAATTCGGTGGTCAGTTCGTTCCCGAAACGCTGATGACAGCCGTTATTGAATTGGATAAGGCCTATCGTGAAGCCAAAGAAGATCCAAGTTTCCAAGCGGAATTGGATGAGCTCCTTAAAAACTATGTGGGCCGTGAAACACCTCTTTACCACGCCAAACGTTTGACTGATCATATCGGTGGAGCGCAAATTTACCTTAAACGTGAAGACCTTAACCACACAGGGGCCCACAAGATTAACAATGCCCTTGGTCAAGTCTTGCTTGCCAAACGTATGGGTAAGAAGAAAATCATCGCCGAGACAGGTGCGGGTCAACACGGTGTTGCGACAGCGACAGCCGCTGCTCTTTTCGATATGGACTGTACTATCTATATGGGTGAGGAAGATGTTAAACGTCAGGCGCTTAACGTTTTCCGTATGGAATTACTTGGTGCCAAGGTTTTCAGTGTTACAGACGGCTCGCGCGTGCTTAAGGATGCTGTAAATGCTGCTCTTCGCGCTTGGGTTGCAGGTATCGAGGATACTCACTACATCATGGGATCTGCCCTTGGTCCGGCACCATTCCCAGAAATTGTTCGTGACTTCCAATCTGTTATCGGTCGTGAAGCCAAACGTCAATACGCAGAGATTTCTGGTGGTAAATTACCTGATGCCGTCATGGCTTGTATCGGTGGTGGTTCAAATGCTATCGGTATGTTCTACCCATTTGTTAATGATAAATCAGTAGCCATGTATGGTGCTGAGGCTTCTGGATTGGGGCTTGACACCGAAAAACACGCTGCAACCTTTGCCAAAGGCCGTCCAGGTATCCTTCATGGAGCGCTTATGGATGTCCTCCAAGATGCTCATGGTCAAATCATGGAAGCCTTCTCTATCTCAGCTGGTCTGGACTACCCAGGGGTTGGTCCTGAGCACTGTTATTTCAACGAAATTGGACGTGCGACTTACGACTCTATTACAGATGAAGAAGCTCTCGAAGGTTTCAAACTTCTGTCACGTTTAGAAGGTATTATCCCAGCTCTTGAGTCTAGCCATGCCATTGCGCTTGCGCAAAAAGTGGCAGCTAAGATGTCGCCAGACCAAAGCCTTATTGTCTGCCTCTCAGGTCGTGGGGACAAGGACGTTATGCAGGTTAAAGAACGTTTTGAAGCTGAAGCAGAAGGGAAATAAACCATGACAAAAACACTAACAAAACACCTACAAGCTATCAAAGACAGTAAACGCGGTATTTTCGTGCCTTATATCATGGCGGGTGACCACGCTAAAGGCCTAGACGGACTCTTTGAGACTATTGCTCTCTTGGAAAATAGTGGTGTCTCAGCTATTGAGGTGGGTATTCCATGGTCTGACCCTGTGGCAGATGGTCCGGTTATTGAACTAGCAGGACAACGTAGTTTGGCTAAAGACGTGACTTTGACAGCTATTATCAAGAAGCTTCAAGAACAAAAAACACAGGTGCCTTTGGTTATCATGACCTACATCAACCCAGTTTATCAATATGGTATTGAAGCCTTTGTTAAGGACCTAGCTGAGACATCTGTTAAGGGACTTATTATTCCTGACTTGCCAGACGAACACGCTGACTTTATCACTCCTTATTTGAAAGACAGTGATATTGCTCTCGTGCCTCTGGTGAGCTTGACTACAGGACTTGACCGTCAGAAACAGTTGATTGATGGTGCAGAAGGTTTTATCTACGCAGTTGCCATCAATGGTGTTACTGGTAAGACTGGTAATTACGGTGATGACCTTGATAAACACTTGGATAACTTGACTGCTCATGCAGACATTCCAGTCATCACAGGTTTCGGTGTGTCAACAGAGGACGACATTAAACGCTTTAATGCTGTGTCAGATGGTGTTATCGTGGGATCGAAAATTGTCCGTGACCTTCACGACGGTAAGGAAGAAGAAGTAGCTGAATTTGTTACATTCGGTTCACATTTTGAAAAATAGAAGATGATACTCTCCAGAAATGGGGAGTATTTTTATCAAAATCATTCTTGGGGATATTTTGATTTTCTTATTTTCCAGTATTATACTATGGGTGAATAGTGGCGAATTAAATTTATCTCTGGTTTTTATTTTCATCTCACTTATAGAAAGAAGGTAGACAAATGAAAGTATCATTGAGGGTAATACTAGGTGTCTGTTTCTTAATAGGAGCATCACTATTTTTCTATCGTGGAGAGAATCACTATGCACTGATTTTCCTGCTGGTTGGTGCTTTGTACCTCTACAAGGGATTAAACTGAGGGTTAAATCTCGTAATCAACTTTCGTATATCTCGTATGAATGAATAAGTCTGTATAGTGACATCTATGTCACTATTTTTTTCTTTTTGGAAGCTATAGAATGATTTTATAACTAAAAAGAAAGGAGGAGAGGGCATCACTGAACATGATTGATCATATTTTGTCATTCTTTGTATCAAATAAAAAAGCTCTAGCAATACTCTTTATGATTATTTGTTTGGCTTTTATTTACCCTGGCATGTTTAAATTTTTGTATTTTGAAGGCAGGGATTTTGGACGTAGCTTCGTCAACTCAATTTTATCTTAGTGAAGTTTAGCACCTCTTAGGAGGTGTTTGTTTTTTGAAAATAAATCTACAAATGTAGACAAAAAACTCTTGACATATCCCCGTGGCAGCGTTAAAATAAATCTACAAACGTAAACAAATAATAACATTCAGAAAGGAACTATCATGCTGACAATTTCATCTGCGGAATGGGAAGTCATGCGAGTGCTCTGGGCTAAGGGGCAAGCGACTTCTTCAGAGATTATAGCAATTCTATCTAAGAAGCTAGACTGGTCGGCTTCGACAGTAAAGACCTTGATTGGACGTTTGGCGGACAAGGGTTATCTAACCAGTCAGCGTCAAGGACGAGGGTTTATCTATCAAGCTAGCTTGGGGGAAGATGAGGCGAATTTTCAGGCTTTAGAAGCTGTTTTTGACAAGATTTGTTTGACCAAACATAGCTATTTATTGGGTCAACTCATGGCAAAGACACCGATGACTCAAGCTGATGTGGATAAGTTGCAGGCCTTGCTTGCAGCAAAAGCACCTGTGGATCAGGTGGTTTGTGACTGTGTGCCTGGCCAATGCGCTTGTGGGCATCATATGGAGGTGAAGTAGAAAATGACAAAAGAAACTTTTGTGGTTAATGGGATGACCTGTGCGTCCTGTGTGGCCAATGTTGAAAATGCTGTTAATAAGTTGGATGGTGTGGACAAGGCTGTGGTTAATCTGACCACGGAAAAAATGTCTGTGGATTATGCTGGGGATAAAGTTAGTCCAGAAGCGATTGAAAAGGCCGTGGCTGATGCCGGTTATGAAGCTGAAGTTTACAATCCAGACACAGCCAAAAGCCAGGAAGAGCGTGAAGAAGACAAGATTCACAAGGTACGTGAGCGCCTCATTTGGTCATCTGTCTTCACCATTCCTCTCTTTTATCTTGCTATGGGCCCAATGGTTGGTCTACCTGTGCCAAACTTCTTGTCTCCTCACCATGCAGCCTTGACCTATGCCTTGGTGCTACTAGTTTTGACAGTGCCCGTCATGTGGTTGGGCCGTTCTTTCTATAGTAATGGTTTTCGTACCTTGGCCAAGGGTCACCCAAACATGGATGCCTTGGTAGCCTTGGCAACTTCGGCGGCCTTTCTATATAGTCTCTATGGTACTTATCACATTTCTTTGGGGCATGCCCATCACGCCCACCAGCTTTATTTTGAGTCAGTGGCTGTTATTTTGACCTTGATTACTCTAGGTAAGTACTTTGAAACCCTCTCTAAAGGTCGTACTTCAGAAGCTATCAAGAAACTCATGCACTTGTCAGCCAAGGAGGCGACCGTTCTTCGAGATGGTAAGGAAGTCAAGCTTCCTGTGGATGAGGTTGTTCTTGGTGACCATATTGTGGTCAAACCTGGGGAAAAGATAGCCGTGGATGGTCAGGTGATTTCTGGTAGCTCCGCGATTGATGAGAGTATGCTTACAGGGGAGTCACTCCCTATTGAGAAATCCGTTGGTAAGCCAGTGTTTGCTGGTTCTATTAATGGTCAAGGTAGCTTGATTTATGAGGCTGAAAAGATTGGTAAGGACACCTTGCTTTCCCAAATCATTAAATTGGTTGAGGATGCCCAACAAACCAAGGCACCGATTGCCAAGATTGCCGATCAAGTGTCAGCGGTCTTTGTTCCTGTTGTCATGGCTATCGCACTTGTTTCAGGTCTCTTTTGGTACTTTGTCATGGGACAAACCTTTACCTTCGCTATGACAGTAGCAGTTAGTGTCTTGGTTATTGCTTGTCCATGTGCTTTGGGTCTTGCGACACCGACAGCTATCATGGTTGGTACAGGCCTTGGTGCCGAACACGGTATTCTCTACAAGCGTGGGGATGTGCTTGAGCTAGCTCACAAGGCTGATGTCCTCGTTTTTGACAAGACAGGAACTATTACTCAGGGTAAACCTCAGTTGGTTTCTAGCTATACCTATGGCAATAGTGGAGCAACCTTGCAGCTTTTGGCATCCTTGGAAGCTAAGTCTGAACACCCCTTAGGTCAAGCAATTCTTGTGGCAGCAGAAAATGCTAACTTGGACTTGTTAGAGATGGATAACTTTTCAAGTTTGACTGGGCGAGGTCTTACTGCCAGCTATGCAGGTAAGACTTATTTAGCTGGAAATCAAACTCTTATGATAGAGGAAAAAGTCGACTTGACTTCAGCACAAGCTGATTTCCAAAACTTGACAGCCGATGGTCAGACACCGATTTTCCTGGCTGAAGATGGTAAGTTAATCGGACTCTTCGGTGTAGCCGATCAGGTTAAAGAAGACAGTGCAGATATGGTGGCAGCTCTTCATCAAATGGGCAAGGAAGTTATCATGTTGACTGGTGATAATGACCAAACAGCTCAAGCTATCGCTCAAAAGGTTGGCATCAAACGTGTCATCAGTCAAGTGCTTCCGCAAGAGAAATCTAGGGTGATTAGCGACCTTCAGGCAGAAGGAAAATCAGTCATCATGGTTGGTGATGGTATCAATGATGCCCCAGCCCTTGCGACTGCCGATATCGGTATTGCCATGGGATCAGGGACAGATATTGCTATGGAAAGTGCCGATATGGTCCTTATGAAACCCAACCTCATGGATGTCGTTAAGGCTCTGAAAATTAGTCAGTCGACTATCACAACGATAAAAGAGAACCTCTTTTGGACCTTTATCTACAATATCTTGTCTATCCCAGTAGCCATGGGTGTCCTCCACCTCTTTGGAGGTCCCCTTCTTGACCCAATGATAGCAGGACTTGCCATGAGCTTTAGCTCTGTTTCGGTCGTCCTTAATGCTCTGCGCCTCAAACGTCGCAAAGTCTAAGCATTGATTGCTAATGCCTCCATCACTTAAGCTGTGTATCAAAAACAATTAAAGAAAAGGAAAAAAGAAAAATGACAAAAACATATAACATTACAGGAATGAAATGCCAAGGCTGTGTTAACACCGTTACTGAAAAACTCTCCGCTGTTAAAGGAGTAGACAAGGTTCAAGTTGACCTCGAAAACAAACAAGTCACTATCGAAGGGAAACCTTGGAAATGGTCTCTCAAACGTGCCCTCAAAGGTACTAAGTTTGAGCTTGGTGACGAAATTTAAGACAGGATTGAAACAGCTCTTAGGCTGTTTTTTTCTGCCTATAATCTTTTTGAAAATCCCTTCCTTTTGTGATATGATTAAAGTAATTATGTTCTCAAAACTGAGACTAGAAAATCAAGAAAAGAAAACGGTATACCTATGTCTAAACAAACCCTTATCCTTCTCTACGGTGGACGTTCAGCAGAACGTGAAGTGTCTGTACTCTCAGCTGAGAGTGTTATGCGTGCGGTAGATTACAACGCATTTGAGGTTAAAACCTACTTTATTACACAGTCTGGTGATTTTATCAAAACACAAGAATTTACAGAAACACCAAGTGATGATGAGAAGCTCATGACTAATGACACAGTTGCGGCTAGTCAGGCTATCAAACCAAGCGATATTTATGAGGAAGGCGCTGTGGTATTCCCTGTGCTCCATGGACCTATGGGTGAGGATGGATCTATCCAAGGTTTCCTCGAAACCCTCAAGTTGCCATACGTGGGTACTAATGTCTTGTCATCAAGTGTAGCTATGGACAAGATTATGACCAAGCATATTCTTGAAGTTGCAGGTGTCCCTCAGGTTGCCTACACAGTCTACATCGAGGGTGAAGATTTGGAAGCAGCAGTAGCAGAGACGCTTGAAAAATTGACCTTCCCAGTTTTCGTAAAACCTGCTAACATGGGGTCATCTGTTGGGATTTCTAAAGCTGAAAATGAAGCAGAGCTTCGTGCAGCGATTGATCTGGCTCTCAAATATGATAGCCGTATCTTGATTGAGCAAGGTGTGGTTGCCCGTGAAATCGAGGTTGGTATTCTTGGAAATAAAAATGTTAAGACGACAGATCCAGGTGAAGTGGTCAAAGACGTGGCTTTCTATGATTACCAAGCTAAATACATTGACAATAAGATTACCATGGACATCCCAGCTCACGTGCCTGCAGAAGTCATGACGCAAATGCGTGCCTATGCGGCCAAGGCCTTCCGTGCTCTTGGTGGTTGTGGTCTTGCTCGCTGTGATTTCTTCCTGACAGAGGATGGAGCCATCTACCTTAACGAGCTCAATACCATGCCAGGTTTCACTCAATGGTCAATGTACCCACTACTTTGGGAAAATATGGGACTTTCTTACTCAGACCTTATCAAGGAATTGGTAGCCTTGGGACAAGAAATGTTCGAAAAACGTGAAAGCCATTTGATTTAAGCACTATGATTTAAAAGACAGACATCTTAGTCTCGGAGAAATCTCTGAGACTGAGTTTTTTTTTTTCTTTACAGAAATCTAGATTTTATTTATATCTTTTCTTTATCACGCTGATAAAAAATACATATTATCCAAATAATCTAACAGGTGGTAGAATAAATCTAACGTTTCAAATGAAATAGAGCAATTCATTCGTGTTTTGTGAAGCTGTGCTTTTCAAATGCGAGAGAAGGGTCAAAGGGCTAGAAGTAGATGTCAGTGAGTGCTTACGGAATTTTCTACGCCCCTTGTATCTTGTAGAATTGAACACAGGCTAAATTCCTAGAGCAAAAGATAAACTTCCTAGTGTGCCCGAACACGCCGTCAGTTTCCTATTTGCTTACGGAATTCTATACGCCTTTTGTATCTTGTTTTGAGGAGGTAAGTTTTGGACTGGTCCATTGTTCAACAGTATTTGCCCTTTTATCAGAAGGCATTCTTTTTAACTTTACATATTGCCGTTCTGGGGATTTTTGGTTCCTTCCTTTTGGGCTTGGTGGTGAGTGTTATTCGTCATTACCGAGTACCGGTTTTGAGTCAGCTTTCGACGGCTTATATTGAGCTATCTCGTAATACGCCGCTCTTGATTCAGCTCTTCTTTCTCTACTTTGGCTTGCCTCGTATAGGTTTGGTTCTATCCTCAGAGGCTTGTGCTGTGGTAGGTTTGATTTTCTTGGGTGGTTCCTATATGGCGGAGTCCTTCCGAAGTGGTCTAGAGGCTGTTAGTCAGACCCAACATGAAGTGGGCTTGTCTATTGGTTTGACGCCGTTCCAAGTCTTTCGCTATGTGGTCCTTCCTCAGGCAGTAGCTGTGGCGTTGTCGTCATTTAGTGCTAACGTTATTTTCCTTATCAAGGAAACGTCAGTATTCTCAGCGGTAGCCTTGGCGGATTTGATGTATGTGGCTAAGGATTTGATTGGTCTCTACTACGAAACCGATGTGGCTCTAGGCATGTTGGTGGTGGCTTATCTCTTAATGTTGCTACCGATTTCTCTAGTCTTTAGTTGGATTGAAAGGAGGTTACGCTATGCAGGATTCGGGCTTTCAGGTTCTTCTTCAGGGGAATAATTTCCTACGTATCTTACAAGGTTTAGGCGTAACTATTGGAATTTCCATCGTTTCGGTGCTTCTGTCCCTTTTACTAGGAACCCTTTTTGGAATTGTCATGACTTCGAAATCTAAGATTGTACGTTTTTTGTCACGTATTTATCTGGAATTTATTCGTATCATGCCCCAGTTAGTCTTGCTCTTTATTGTTTATTTTGGTCTGGCTAGGAATTTTAACATCAATATCTCAGGCGAGTTATCAGCTATTATCGTCTTTACCCTTTGGGGAACGGCTGAAATGGGTGATTTGGTGCGTGGGTCAATCACGTCACTACCTAGACACCAGTTTGAGAGCGGAAGGGCCCTTGGCTTGACCAATGGCCAACTCTATACCTATGTGATTATCCCACAAGTCTTGCGTCGCTTGTTGCCTCAGGCTATTAACCTGGTGACACGTATGATTAAGACCACATCCTTGGTGGTTTTGATTGGCGTAGTAGAGGTGACCAAGGTTGGTCAGCAGATTATCGACAGTAATCGCCTGACTATTCCAACAGCTTCTTTCTGGATTTATGGCACGATTTTGATTCTTTATTTTGCCATTTGTTACCCAGTATCTAAGCTGTCTACTTATCTTGAAAATCGTTGGAGGAATTAAGATGACAGAAAGCATTTTACAAATCAAGGATTTGAAAAAGTCCTTTGGGGACAATGAGATTCTCAAAGGCATCTCCTTGGATGTTAAACAAGGTGAAGTCGTTGTTATCCTGGGTTCCTCAGGTTGTGGGAAATCGACCTTGCTACGTTGCATCAATGGCTTAGAGACCATCCAAGGAGGCGATATTCTCCTGGATGGCAAGTCTATCACTGGTAGCAAGAAGGATTTTCACCTGATTCGTCAGAAAATCGGTATGGTCTTTCAAAGTTACGACCTCTTCCCGCATTTGGACATCCTGCAAAATCTGATTTTGGGGCCAGTCAAAGCTCAAGGGCGTAAAAAGGAAGAAGTCATTGCGGAGGCTGAGAAACTTTTGGACCGTGTGGGACTTTTGGACAAGAAGCATAGCTTTGCGCGACAACTGTCAGGTGGTCAAAAGCAACGTGTAGCCATTGTCCGTTCTCTTCTCATGCATCCTGAAGTTATCCTCTTTGACGAGGTGACGGCTTCGCTTGACCCTGAGATGGTTCGTGAGGTCCTGGAACTAATCAATGACCTCGCTCAAGAAGGACGTACCATGTTGATTGTAACCCATGAGCTTCAGTTTGCGCGTGCCATCGCTGACCGTATTATTTTTATGGATAAGGGTGTCATCGCTGAGGAAGGTACTGCTGAAGAATTCTTCAATCATCCAGAGACACAGCGAGCTCAAGAGTTCCTCAATGTCTTTGACTTCAGCCAGTTTGGTGCCTATTTGTAACCCATTGTTTTTAGTAAAAAATATAATATTTTAGGAGATATTTATGAAATTAACAAAGAAAATTTTTGCCCTATTAGCCCTCGTCTTTGCCTTGGTGGCAGTGACTGCTTGCTCAAGTAACAGTAGCTCTGGTAAATCAACAGCCAAAGCACGTACTATTGAAGAAATTAAGAAGAGTGGTGAACTCCGTATCGCTGTCTTTGCGGACAAGAAACCTTTCGGTTATGTAGATAACAAGGGTGCTTACCAAGGTTACGATATTGAACTTGGTAACCGTTTGGCTAAAGACTTGGGTGTTAAACCTAAATACGTCTCAGTAGATGCGGCCAACCGTGCTGAATTCTTGATTTCAAACAAGGTAGATATTACGCTTGCCAACTTCACAGTAACTGATGAACGTAAGAAACAAGTGGACTTCGCCCTTCCTTACATGAAAGTCTCAATCGGTGTGGTGTCACCTAAAGACAAGGTTATTAAGGACGTTAAAGAGCTTGAAGGTAAGACTTTGATTGTTACTAAAGGAACAACTGCTGAAACTTACTTTGAAAAGAACTACCCAAATATCAAATTGCAAAAGTATGACCAATATAGCGACGCTTACCAGGCCCTCCTTGATGGTCGTGGCGATGCTTTCTCAACAGATAATACAGAAGTTCTTGCTTGGGCTCTAGAAAATAAAGGTTACGAAGTTGGAATCACATCGCTTGGTGACCCAGATACAATTGCCCCAGCCGTTCAAAAAGGTAACAAAGAACTCCTTGACTTTATCAATAAAGACATTAAGAAACTTGGCGAAGAGAATTTCTTCCACAAAGATTATGAAAAAACACTTCACCCAACCTACGGTGATGCAGCAAATGCTGATGATCTCGTCGTTGAAGGTGGAGAAGTGAAATAAGACTGGCACTCTCTTAAAGAGGTAAGTCTTGCTTAATAAGAATAAACAACCACTCCTGCTTATATCTAGTCTGGCTAGAAGCAGGAGTGGTTTTACTTGTTTTTATATTTTCTTCTAATCTTCCATTCAACGAAAAAGACATAAATAAACAAGCCTCCAAACATTCCAAATACGATATAAGGTTTCAGACGATCAAACAAGTTTATTCGTTGACCATAAAGGGATTTTGAACCATCATTCCAGGTAATGCTCTTGTTTTCATCATCAATCCGTTTGTAGGATTCGCCATCATAGGTCAAGTAATTGTCTTTACGGACATACATATTCAAATAGTTGTAGCCGTTCTTAGTGGGGAGGTTTGAAAGCAGGCGCTCCTCGGCATAAACTTCAATGTAGAGGGTACCGTCATTAAAGCGTTTAATCTCATCAATGCGTGCATTTTTGATGAGGACATTTCCATCCTGAACAATCTCCCAATTGCGCTTACCTGACTTGTAACCTCCTTCGTAGGATATGGCAAGCTGATGGCTTTCAGATTGCCAAAGGCCATAGATACTGTCTTTATATACGTTATGATCAAAGAAAATAACATAGATAATGAATATAGGTAAGATGATTAGGAAACCTATCCCCAAAATGTTAGCTAAACGGTCTGTAAATTTATCCCAGCGTGCTCGCCATCCCGTTTTACATTTTTGTTCTTTTCGATATGCTTTTCGTGACTGATACTTTCGATTGAGTTTCTTTCGGTCAGCGTATTTTCTGTTTGTTTGGTGTCTCATTGAGTTTTTCTCTCCTCTTTTGCCGAGCCTCTATAATGATAAGAAATGAGCAAATCCCCATAAGTATCAAATAGAAGGCTTCAAAAACCTCATCTATAGTGGTTTTCCGTTCACCATAAGGGCTGGTAGAACCATCTTTCCAAGTAATAGTCTTGTTTCCAGAATTGATACGCTTGTAGGACTCACCGTCATAGGTAAGATAATTATTTTTGCGAAGATAGAAATCCATATAGCTGAAGCCGTCCTTGGTGGGGAGGTCTGTCAGGTAGCCTTCCACAGTGTAGAGCTCCATGTGAAGAGTCCCGTCATTAAGCCGCTTGACCGGGCGAGTTCTAGCAGCATAGATAATATACTTACCATCCTGTACGACTTGCCAGTCGATATTTCCTCGCTTGCGAATATGCTTATAGGAAATCGCTAACTTATGATGATCAGATTGCCAGAGACCATAAATGTTATCTTTGTTGACGGTATAATGATCGTAATAATAAAAACCACCATACAGCAGTGCAAGCAGCACTAAGATAATCAATTCAGATGTTGGCTCTAGTGGGATTATCTTTCTCCAATCAAACCGCCATCCTTTAGGTTCCTCAATACTTTGGCAGTCGCTATTTATATTTTCCTCTCCTTTAGAGAGAGTGATTAATTTTTTCTTTGTCATGCCTAATCCTCTCATCAACCATTGTAACAAATTCATCTCCCAAGCAAAAGCTAGCCTGATTTGTGATATAATTGGGAGTGATTGCGGGCAAGAAAATCTTGTTTCTTGTCAGACTTGTAAAAATAAAATAGAGGATTTTAAGATGAAACTGACACTCCATGAAATTGCCAAGGTTGTTGGCGCTAAAAATGATGTCACAGCCTATGAAGATGTTGCCATTAACCAAATTGAGTTTGATAGCCGTAAGATTACAGCGGGCGACCTCTTTTTGCCGCTCAAAGGTGCGCGTGATGGACATGATTTTATCCAAACAGCCTTTGACAATGGTGCTCTAGCGACATTCACAGAAAAAGAATTATCGGCTGATCAAGCCCATATCCTAGTTGATGATGCTCTTGAAGCCTTCCAAAAACTGGCTGCCTACTATCTTGAAAAGACTGGTGTTGACGTTATTGCGGTGACTGGTTCTAACGGTAAGACAACGACCAAGGACATGATTCATGATATCTTGGCCACAACCTATCGTACTTACAAGACCCAAGGGAATTACAACAATGAGATTGGTCTTCCTTATACTGCCCTACACATGCCTGATGATACGGAGAAAATCGTCCTTGAGATGGGGCAAGACCACATGGGAGACATTCACCTCTTGTCAACCTTGGCGAAGCCAAAAACAGCTGTTGTTACCTTAATCGGAGAGGCTCATTTGGAATTCTTTGGTAGCCGTGACAAGATTGCCCAAGGTAAAATGCAAATGCAAGATGGTATGCCTGATGGTAGCCTCCTGCTTGTGCCGAGTGATCCAATCGTAGATCCTTTCTTGTCAAGCAATCTTGAAGTGGTACGCTTTGGAGATGGTGCAGAGCTTACAGTCTCTGAGTTGACAGAATTCAAGGACCATCTCACCTTTTCAACAAACTTCCTAGACGGACAAGTTACCTTGCCAGTCACTGGAAAATACAATGCTACAAATGCCATGGTTGCTGCCTATGTCGCTAAACACTTGGGTGTAACTGAAGAAAATATCCTCTCAGCCCTTGCTAACTTGCAGCTTACAAAAAATCGTACCGAATGGAAAAAAGCAGCCAACGGTGCCGATATCCTTTCAGACGTTTACAATGCCAATCCAACAGCCATGAAGCTCATTTTGGAGACCTTCTCAGCCATTCCTAAGAATGAAGGAGGTAAGAAAATTGCTGTCCTAGCTGATATGAAAGAACTCGGTGAACAGTCTGTGCAACTTCACACACAGATGATTCTAAGCCTGACACCAGATGCTATTGATACGGTGATTTTCTACGGTGAAGACATTGCAGAATTGTCACAACTTGCTAGCCAAATATTCCCACTTGGTCATGTCTATTATTTCAAGAAAACAGCTGACGAAGACCAATTTGACGCTATGGTCAAACAAATCAAAGAAAGCCTAGGTGAGCACGATCAAATCTTGCTCAAGGGCTCTAACTCTATGAACCTAGCCAAGGTCGTGGAAGAATTACAAGCTAAGAATTAAGTTCTCTAACCTGCTCTCTAAAGCAGGTTTTTGCTTTACCCTGAAATTTGATATAATAGCAGGCATAGTAATTTCAGCAGGAGAAGAGAATGAAGGATTTTTTGACAACCACCCAAACTCATCCACCCCAGATACCTTTGCCCTATTATTTGCTTATGCTTTTGGCGATGGTACTTCTGAGTTACTTGAGCTGGCGTTGGTATGAGAATAAGATATGGCGTTGGACCTTTCTCACTATCCAAGCCATTCAACTCTTTGCCCTTTATACCTGGTACCTCTGGCAGGGCTTTCCACTTTACATTAGTCTGCCCCTTTACCATTGCCGCATGGCCATGTTTGCTGTTCTCCTCCTGAAAAATAGTAGAATAAAGAGCTATTTCGCTATTATGGGAGTTGTCGGGACTTACTGTGCATTGATTTATCCAGTATTTGATCCCTATGAGTTTCCACATATCACAGGCTTTTCTTTCCTAATTGGCCACTATGCCCTACTGGTCAATAGCCTAAATGTCATTTTTAACAGTTATAAAACTCATCCCATCAGCCAGCGGCTGATTGTCGTGGCTACTCTGCTACTGAATCTAGGTTTGGTCATAGTTAACCAGACCATCGGTGGAAACTATGGCATGCTTAAACACACACCATTTATTATGGGAACTCCCTTACTTGTCAAATACCTTGCTGTATCAGGAGCTCTGATTATTCTCATGATAATCATGAAAAAAGGTCTGGAGCATTTTGAAAGGAAATATTAAATAAATGAAGAAACACGCTATCAGAAAGTTGATAGCGTGTTTCTTCATTTATTTGTTTTATTCTAACACAAAACGCTTTCAGAATTGCTTTCAAACTGTAATTTGGATATAATAAAAGTGCTGTGCCTGCGAGAATTATCGCAAGCCTTGACAACAAATGTAGCTTTCAAAAGACAGAAATTTTCTGAAAGAAGAGCTACAACGATCTTGCTTTTCGTTCTGGTAAAAACCCTATTGCTATTAGTAGCTCTGGGACATGGGATTTTTGAGATTTACAAAGAAGGTGCTGACATCCATACCACTAAGGAAAAGTAACAAAAAGATAATTTTTAAAGAAGAAAGAAAACTATGAGCATTCAAGACGAAATCAAAAAACGCCGTACTTTTGCCATCATCTCTCACCCCGATGCCGGTAAAACAACAATCACTGAACAATTGCTTTACTTTGGGGGTGAAATCCGTGAAGCTGGTACCGTAAAAGGTAAGAAAACCGGAAACTTTGCCAAATCAGACTGGATGGATATTGAGAAACAACGTGGTATCTCAGTAACTTCATCTGTGATGCAGTTTGACTATGCTGGCAAACGTGTCAATATCCTTGATACCCCAGGGCACGAGGACTTCTCAGAAGATACCTACCGTACCCTTATGGCGGTTGATGCTGCCGTCATGGTCGTTGACTCAGCCAAAGGTATCGAGGCCCAAACCAAAAAACTTTTCGAAGTTGTCAAACACCGTGGTATTCCTGTCTTCACCTTCATGAACAAATTGGACCGTGATGGACGTGAGCCACTTGACCTCTTGGAAGAGTTGGAAGAAGTGCTTGGTATTGCCAGCTACCCAATGAACTGGCCTATCGGTATGGGTAAAGCCTTCGAAGGACTTTATGACCTCTATAACGAACGCTTGGAGCTCTATAAAGGTGACGAGCGCTTTGCCAAGATTGAAGATGGTGATACCCTTTTTGCCAACAACCCATTCTATGAGCAAGCAAAAGAAGATATTGAACTCTTGACAGAAGCGGGTAATGAATTCTCTGAGGAAGCTATTTTAGCTGGTGAATTGACACCGGTCTTCTTCGGTTCTGCCCTTACTAACTTTGGGGTTCAAACCTTCCTCGATACCTTCCTCAAATTTGCACCAGAACCACATGGTCACAAGACAGTGGATGGTGACGAGATTGATCCTCTCAACAAGGATTTCTCTGGTTTTGTTTTCAAAATCCAAGCCAATATGGACCCACGTCACCGTGACCGTATTGCCTTTGTTCGTATCGTTTCTGGTGAATTTGAGCGTGGTATGAGTGTTAACCTAAGCCGTACTGGTAAAGGAGCTAAGCTCTCTAACGTCACTCAGTTCATGGCTGAATCCCGTGAAAATGTCGAAAATGCCGTGGCTGGAGATATTATCGGGGTTTATGATACAGGAACTTACCAGGTTGGTGATACCCTTACTGTAGGTAAAAACAAATTTGAATTTGAGCCACTACCAACCTTTACGCCAGAGTTGTTCATGAAAGTTTCTGCTAAAAACGTCATGAAGCAGAAGTCCTTCCATAAAGGAATTGAACAATTGGTGCAAGAAGGAGCCATCCAGCTTTACACCAATTACCAAACAGGTGAATACATGCTTGGTGCCGTTGGTCAACTTCAGTTTGAAGTCTTCAAACACCGTATGGAAAATGAATACAATGCCGAAGTCGTTATGACACCAATGGGTAAAAAGACTGTGCGTTGGATTCAACCTGAGGACCTTGACGAACGCATGTCATCAAGCCGAAATATCTTGGCCAAAGACCGCTTTGACCAACCAGTCTTCCTCTTTGAAAATGACTTTGCCCTCCGTTGGTTTGCGGATAAATATCCAGATGTAACATTGGAAGAGAAGATGTAATGTACTAAGATTGCTTGGCTATTTCATAGCCTAATCAATCTACGCCACGTCCTATGGGACAGTGGCTAAGTCCCTTACTAACTCGAAAACGGAAAAATATCGTTTCCGTTTTCTCATGTCGTAATGCTATGTATAGTTTATGTAAATCGTTCATCTTGTGTCTAGCTAGCCGTCTCACTAACTGCGTCAGACGAATAATATCGATTCGTCTGACTTCGTGTCGTAATATCTTAGTGATGTTATTTACGAAGTATCCTATGGGAACGTGGCTAAGTCCCTTACTAACTCGAAAACGGAAAAAACATCGTTTCCGTTTTCTCATGTCGTAACACGATGATTATTTAGTTTTTGTAAATCATTCATCTTTTGACGCTAGCCCCTCTTAGGTGTCTAGCTAGCCGTCTCACTAACTACGTCAGACGAATCGATATTATTCGTCTGACTTCGTGTCGTAATATCTCATAAAAACATGAAAAACCACAGGACTGCCACTTAAGACTGTCCTATGGTTTCTTTTATTTTTCTGTATTGAGTAATCTGCCTAGGAATCGATGTAGGGCGAAGAAAACGATGAGGCTTGCCAATGTTTCTCCTAGGAAAGATGAGCTATTGACAATGAGTGAGTAGAGATAAGGGCTTTGTCCCTTAGGGGCATAGCTTCCCCAAAAGATGACACCGGCTATAAAGTGAATGAGGTAACGAGCAAAGCTACCAAGCAGAATCCCCCAAGTGATATACATCAGAGACTTAACTTTATGGCCTTGTTTAATAGATTTATCTAGGGCTGGTTTGACCACACCACTGATTCCAATAAGGCTAAAGGCGACAAAATACTCCAGGAAACCTTGTGTTAAGGTTAGCCAACCGCCGGCTGCTTGCCCTGTCACCACCTGGAGAAGGCCCCAGATGAGACCGCCCATAGCACCGGCTTTAAGCCCCCAGCGAAAACTGAGGAGAAAGATGGGCACCATCTTAAAGGAAAGGGAAATCCAAGGGCCTAGTGACATGGGCTGAGTAACTAGGTCCAGGATATAAGCAATGGTTGCAAAAAGGGCAACCTCAATCATTGGTCGAATATTTGTTTTCGACATAAAAAACCTCCTATACCAATCGTCTTAATTGGCTGTTTTTTTTTTGCCACATCAAAACGACGTCATAGAAGTTCCTCTATTTCAATCTATTTTGAGACACATCCCTACGCAGGTTCTAACCTGATCAGGTGGTAAGAGTTTAGGCAAGTCTTGAAGAAAAAATTCAAGCTAGCCATTCTCAGCAATTGCTCCTCTTGTGACTCCTTAATTGTACTACCAGAAACCCATTTCTGCAAGTGTCTGAAATCCTAAAATTGTGGTATAGTTAAAGCAAGGATTATCTTTACAATAAAAAAGGAGAAATAACTATGGGACTTTTTTCAGGACTGCTTGGCAATGCATCTAAAAAAGATAATGATAAGGTTGAGCGCCAATTGGAGGGTATCTTAATTTCAGGTGAACAGGTTGAGTTAGCCTATGCCCTTGTTCGTGACTTGATTGTCTTTACAGAGAAGCGCTTGATTTTAGTCGATAAGCAAGGTGTTACAGGGAAGAAGACCTCTTACAAATCTATCCCTTATCATTCAATCTCTCGTTTCACTGTAGAAAGCTCGGGCCACTTTGACCTAGATGCTGAACTTAAGATTTGGATTTCATCAGCACTTGAGCCTGCAGAAGTGCTTCAATTTAAGAGTGACAATAATGTTTTTGAAATCCAACAAGCTTTGGCAGCAGCAGTGCTAGAGTAATGAGGACGGAAAATGTTTATTGAAAAAGAACTGGGTTATAAGCGTCACTGGATTAATATTGACTCAGACATTATTTCTGAGCAATCCTATCTTTATACCAAGTATGATATTGACCAAGAAACCATAGAGTATGCCTTGGATAAAAATGAACGAGCCCACATGGATTACAACCGTGAGAATGGGACAATCACCTTTATCTATAATGTTCTGGCACTTGAAAAGGACAAGGAATACTATGAAACCATTCCTCTGACCTTTATTGTTCAAGATACACGTTTGGTGACCATTAGTAACGAGGATAACGCTTATGTGATAAGCAAGATGCAAGATTATGTGGATAACCATGAGGATTTGTCTATCTACAAATTGCTCTTTGCAGGCCTTGAGATGATTTCAAATGCCTACTATCCCGTTATTGAACGTTTGGATCAGCAAAAAGATGAGGTTAGTCGACGCCTAAGACAGACAACGACAAGTAAGAATCTTTACGACCTTTCAGATTTGGAAACAGGCATGGTCTATCTAGTGGCTGCCGCTACACAAAATCGTCTTCTTTTGGAACACATCAAGGGGCACGCCATTTATCGTCGTCTCAATGAGGTCGAAAAAGAACAGTTTGATGATGCCATGATTGAAGCTAGACAGTTAGTAGCCATGACAGACCTCATTTCTAAGGTCTTACAGCAACTATCAGGTTCTTATAATAATATCCTAAACAACAATCTGAATAACAACTTGAGTAATTTGACTATTATCGAGGTACTCTTAGGAGTGCTTGCCGTTATTACCGGTTTCTTTGGGATGAATGTTCCTCTACCTTTTATGACTGTCAGTCCAGCTTGGATTTTCATCATTTTAGGTAGTGTGATTCTTTGTTTGGTCTTGGCCCGCTACTTGCGTTGGTTGGTTCATAAATAATAATTAGTGAGTGAAACCGTCTTCTCAAATTGGAGGCGGTTTTAAAACGTTATTTTCTGTCTTTTTATTCTTAAATATGATAGACTAGATGAGTTGTTAAAATAAACGACTATTAAATACAGGTAGTTAACATACTACACAACCAAGTCTCATAAGGTGGCTTCGCACCGCCTTCAAATAGAAAGAAGAATACTTTGAAATTTACAGATTTAAACCTATCAGAAGACATCCAATCAGCTGTTGTAGCTGCCGGTTTTGAAAAGCCATCACCTATCCAAGAGTTGACCATTCCACTCGCTCTTGAAGGGAAGGATGTTATCGGTCAGGCCCAAACTGGTACTGGTAAAACAGCTGCCTTTGGTTTGCCTACCCTAGATAAAATTCGTACAGAAGAAAATACTATCCAAGCCCTTGTTATTGCCCCAACACGTGAGTTGGCAGTGCAATCTCAAGAAGAGCTTTTCCGTTTTGGTCGTGACAAAGGCGTTAAAGTTCGCTCAGTCTACGGTGGTTCTAGCATTGAGAAACAAATCAAGGCCCTCCGTTCAGGTGCCCACATTGTAGTAGGGACACCAGGTCGTCTCCTTGACCTTATCAAACGTAAGGCTCTTAAACTCAATAATATCGAGACTTTGATTTTGGATGAAGCTGATGAAATGCTTAACATGGGCTTCCTTGAAGACATTGAAGCTATCATTAGCCGAGTGCCAGAAGAACGTCAAACCCTTCTCTTCTCAGCAACTATGCCTGATGCTATCAAACGTATTGGCGTTCAGTTCATGAAAGATCCTGAGCATGTGAAAATCAAGGCTAAAGAATTGACCAATGTTAACGTTGACCAATACTTTATCCGAGTGAAGGAACAAGAGAAGTTCGATACCATGACTCGTCTTATGGATGTTGATCAACCAGAATTGTCAATCGTCTTTGGACGTACCAAACGTCGTGTGGACGAGTTGACACGTGGTTTGAAACTTCGTGGTTTCCGTGCAGAAGGTATCCACGGTGACCTTGACCAAAACAAACGTCTTCGTGTTATCCGTGACTTCAAGAACGACCAAATCGATATCTTGGTTGCGACAGACGTTGCGGCGCGTGGTCTTGACATTTCCGGTGTTACTCACGTCTACAACTACGATATCCCACAAGACCCAGAAAGCTACGTTCACCGTATTGGACGTACAGGCCGTGCAGGTCAATCAGGTCAATCGATTACTTTCGTTGCTCCAAACGAAATGGGTTACTTGGGAATCATCGAAAACTTGACTAAGAAACGCATGAAAGGTCTTAAGCCACCAACAGCTCAAGAAGCCTTCCAGGCTAAGAAGAAAGTTGCCCTTAAGAAAATCGAACGTGACTTTGCGGATGAAGCTATCCGTTCTAACTTTGACAAGTTTAAGGGCGATGCGGTTAAATTGGCTCAAGAATTCACACCTGAAGAATTGGCCCTTTACATCTTGAGCTTGACCGTTCAAGACCCAGAGACAATGCCAGAAGTGGAAATTGCGCGTGAAAAACCATTGCCATTCAAACCATCAGGTGGTGGCTTTGGCGGTAAAGGCGGCAAAGGTGGCCGTGGCAACCGCGGTCGCGATAACAGCCGTCGTGGTGGATACCATGGCGACCGTAACCGTGATGATCGAGATGGTGGCCGTCGTGACTTCAAACGCAAGTCTAAGAAAAATAGCCGTGACTTCGAAAATCGTGGCAACAAACGCCCACACCGTACCTCAAGCGAAAAGAAAAACGGCTTTGTTATCCGTAACAAGGGTGATAAATAAACAATAAAAATGCTCTATGAAAATAGGGTGTTTTTTGTTATTTGCCCAATTGATTAAATTTTTATAATCTTAAAGATTGTTATATATAACTTATTCTCTATTTGATATAATTGCACTATCAAGAGTAGGAGAATTTGAAAGTTATGAAAAAATGGTTTATAGCATTTTTAACAGTCTGTTTGATGTTTTTAGTATTAAAACCATACCGAATTTTAGGTGATACATACTATTTTGATGTACAGTCAGCTAATAAAAATTTGACATTATTTAATGCTGGTGAGGGATATGAGAAACAGAATAAAATAAATAAGAAGGACTTACACTATGGTTGGAATTTAGGTAAGTTTGAAGTCTCTGGGTTCTCTAGTAAAACAGATGGTGATATACCGGTTTTTTATAAGACTACGGGAGATAATCTTGTTCTGAAATTTAATTTGTTACAAAATATTGATAAGTTAAATAAAAAAGAAATGCATATTATTGAGGATAAGAAGGGACAAGATGTATTATTTGAAACTGAGAAAACAAATTTTGGAAAAGGTGCATTGATTATAAAATATACTGCGACAAACAATAATTCTGAATCTCCTAAAATATATACGGATTTTTTAACTGGTAAATCAAAGAATGCTAAGAATATGTCCGTTACTTTGAACGAGGAAGGAACGTATGAAATTGCCCTAGATTATAGAATCAAAAAAGATGGGATGAAAGTTTTTAAAAAAGTCATTACTTGGGACTCAGAGAGATATCGGATGAGCTTCAAATTTAAAGTATTAAACGCGAAAGCAATGGGATATTTGTTTGATTTAAAGTCAAACTCAGAGTTATCTAATAATGCTATAGCGAATGATGGTTTTAGAATAGATTTAGCAAACTCAAAAACATTAAAAGCAGAGGTGAGACGAGAAATTTGGAATGATGGTGAATGGGATTCAAAAGGTGTTGAACCTGCTTACGATGGTAAAAAGTATACTAAAAACGGTAAATATACTATTACTTTTAGTAACGAAGCGACCTCTGAATCAGTAACTAAAATTATATATGTTAATGAGAAAAAACATTCTTAGATACTAGGAGTCATTTATGAAAAAAATTCTATCAATTGTTGGGGTATTTATCTTACTTTTTGCTATAGGATCAACCGCATTTAGTCTTTTTTATAGTGAACAAAAGAAAAATAGGATGATTTTTGCAGAAAATTCTTCAGAAACTCAAGAAAGTCGATTGTATAATGAGCTTGTAAAAGAGCTGGGAGATGATTACTTTATTGAAAATGTAAATTCGACTTATGTCTCTGAAGAGTATGTAGAAGATTTAGAATATAATTCAAAAAAGAATATTTACTTTGGATACACCTCTGAAGAGTTGGATAAGGAATTTGGTGGAAAAAAATATGTCTTTACTTATGATAAAAAAGTAAATTCAACCAAGGTCAAAGAATTTGAAAAGTATGATGATACTTACGATAAAGCTTTAAAAAATGTGGCTGTGGGTTCTGGCGTAATAATTACATGTATTACCGTATCATCTCTGACCGCGGGAACAGCACCTGCGATAAGTGTTATTTTAATGACAGCTGCTAAGACAGGAGCAGTTTCGGCTCTATCTACTGGTACGATGTCCGCATTAACTGCAGGTGTGATTGAAGCTGTAAAAACAAACGATAGTGCAAAGGCGCTTAAAGCAGCAGCTAGTGAAGGTAGTGAGGGGTTCAAATGGGGTGCTATTGCAGGTAGTGTCGGTGGTGGCTTCAGCAAATTTAAAGTTTTAAAAGGTGCAACACTAAAAGGTCTAACTATGAATGAGGCTGCAATTATTCAGAAAAAAACTAACTGGCCTTTGGAAGTAATCAAAAATATATCCAGCATGGATGAATATAAACTTTACGAAGCAGCAGGATTAAAAGTACAGGTGATTAACGGTCGAATTATACTTGCACAACCGATAGATTTAACAATTAAGAGTAAGTTAGGTGGAAAAACGGTAACTAATCTTGAGAGAATATTGAAGGGGGCTTCCCCTGTAGATAAAACTGGTACTCCGTTTGAATTACATCATATTGGTCAAAGTACAAATTCACCTTTAGCGATATTAACTAGAGAACAACATCGATTAGGAGAGAATAATAAAATACTTCACAATTCTAAAATAGAAAAGGGAGTGCATAAATCTCTTGAAGATAATAAATGGAAGAGTGAGAAAAAATCTATTTGGAAAGCCATAGGAGAAATCTATAAAGGGTCTGTATAATGTCGAGTAATTTAATTGAAATATTAAAAAATAACAGTGAAGTGATTCATGGGCAAGGTGTATCAATAGATAAGGTTAAGGAAGCGTCGAAAATGCTGGAACTAACATTTTCTTTAGATTACATTGATTATCTAGAACATTTTGGTATTTTGGCTTACGATGGTCATGAATTGACAGGATTAATTGGAGATGATAGAACAAATGTTGTATATATAACTAAAGAATTATGGCGAGAAAATCCATTAATTCCACATAATCTTTATGTGATTGAAGATACAGGAATTGATACAATAGTGGTTTGGCAAAATGAAAAAGGTCAGATTTTTCAGTCAGCAGTTGGTTTAGAACCTGTTAAAATATGTGATTCACTAATAGAATTTCTATTTGATTATTAATTCTTCAGTAATGTGGTGAGCAATAGTAGAAGTGACAGCATGATGATTTTTCCTATACCAAGAAACACACGGTTATTTTTCCGTGTGTTCTTTGATATAGGCTAGTTTTTTCTCTCGGCTTTTTTTCTTAAAGAGTGCTTCGGCGCTCATGGCTTCAGGCTTGCTGTCAAAGGCTTCTGAGTAGAGGAGTTTAACTGGTAGGCGGGCTCTGGTATACTTGGCACCCTTGCCTGAGTTATGGGTTTTGAGGCGGCGTTCGACGTCTGTGGTGTAGCCTGTATAGAGGGTACCATCGGCACACTCAACCACATACATGTAGGCCTTGCTATCCTTTTCTGTCATCGTTTAGGACTCACCCTCAGTCTTTTTCCCAAAGTAAATCTCAAAGATTTCGTCGGTATAGTCGCCATTTTCCTTGTGAACAAAGAGGGGAGGAAGGATTTTCAAGCCATCTGTCGAGCCGTCTTTAATGGCTTCAATCAGGAGCATATTTGCCTCACGTCCCATCTTAGGATAGATAAACTGGATGCGTTTAGGCGCTAGATTATATTGGCGCATGGTGTCAATGATATCCAAAAAACGATCTGGACGATGTACCATGGCAATGCGTCCATTAGATTTGAGGGCATGACGAGCGACCTGGCAAATTTCTTCTAAATTTGTCGTGATTTCGTGGCGGGCCAAGAGGTAATGCTCTGACAGATTTTTCTTAGACGTTTCTGTCGCCTTAAAGTAGGGAGGGTTACAGAGAATAAGGTCTACTTGAGATCGCGGCGCATGGTCAAGCAAATTTTTCAGGTCGTCATTGACAACAGTCACCTGATTCTCTAGCTGGTTGAGGGTGACGGAACGTTTGGCCATATCAGCTAGGCGTTTTTGCAACTCAACCAAGGTAATTGGTGCCTCAGTGCGTGTGCTGGCAAAAAGGCCAACGGCACCATTTCCCGAACAGAGGTCGACGATTAATCCCTTCTTTGGAATTTTTGGGAACCGAGAGAGGAGGACGCTATCAATAGAATAGCTGAAGACTTCCTTATTTTGAATGATTTTCACATCTGTGGAGAAGAGTTGGTCAATGCGTTCTCCATCTTTTAAAATTGGATTTGTCATAGTCTTAATTGTAACAAAAAACAGCTCCCAAAGGAACTGTTGCGAGTGATTACTCTAGGACACCGAAGGTATATCCTTGATTTTTGAAATATTCGATAATTTGTGGAAGGGTCTGAACAGTCAGCTCCTTACCAGCAGTGTCATGCATAAGGACAACCTTAACATGACTTTCAGGGAAATACTGTTGAGAACCATCCATGTAGGCCATCATAGTTTCAGATGTCGTTGGACGAACAGAGAGTGGTTCTGCATCTCCACAGAGCATGTTCCAGTCAATCCACTGGATACCTTGATTGGCGAGAGCATGGTCAGTTGCCTCCAATCCTTGCCATGACATATGACCACCAGGGTAACGGAAAATTCTTGTTTTAAAGTCCTTACCTAGGATGGCTTGGAAATTGGCATTGGTTTGGTCAACTTCAGAAACAATTTGACTTTGGTTTGGAACACGCCCAGGATAAAGTAGGTTAAAGTTGTGGCTTAAGCTATGATTAGCAATAGCGTGTCCTTCTGTAATTTGGCGTTTGAGGATGTCCGCATTTTCCTGACTAATGGTATTCCCAATGTGGAAGAATGTGGCATGAACACCGTATTCTTTCAAGATATCCATGACTTTTGGTGTCAAAGTAGGATCAATTCCGTCATCGAAGGTTAAAAAGACAACCTTATCGTCAACATCTTGAGATACACCACGGATAGTGTTATTAACAGCAGTAACGTCGTAGGCATAATCAGAGGCTTCAATGCTATGGTTACTACCCTTTTTGAGTTGTGTTTTGTCGTTTTCTTTAGCTTGTTCTGAAGAAGAACTTGCTCCGTTAGCTACTTGTTCAGTTTTTTCAGTATGAGCTACTTGTTCAGCTTTAGAGCTGTGGCGTTGTGACAAGACAAAGCCTAGAATAGCCAGTACGGCCAAGTTAGCAATAATGAGGCATAGATTAAGTGCCTTCCTGTTTTTCCCTATAATCTCAATACATTTTTTCATAGTTACATTATAGCTCAAACTATTAGAAAGTGCCACAACATTTTCAATTGTTTTACAAAGAAATTCGATGAAAAAGCACTCCTTTTTTTGGTATAATAGTTAAAAAATTGTAGAAAAAGAGGTAAAAACGTGTTTTACGCTTATTTACGTGGGCTTGTTGTCTTCCTTCTATGGATTATTAATGGCAATGCCCATTATCACAATCGTGACAAGTTATTGAGTAAGGACGAGAACTATATCTTGGTAGCTCCACACCGAACTTGGTGGGACCCTGTTTATATGGCTTTCTCAGCTCGTCCTAAGCAGTTTATTTTCATGGCTAAGAAAGAACTTTTCAAGAATCGTATCTTTGGTTGGTGGATTCGTATGTGTGGTGCCTTCCCGATTGACCGTGAAAATCCTGGTCAAGAAGCTATCAAGTACCCTGTTAACATGCTTAAGAAGAGTAACCGTAGTTTGATTATGTTTCCAAGTGGTAGCCGCCATTCATCTGATGTTAAGGGTGGGGTTGCAGTTATCGCTAAGATGGCTAAGGTTAAGATTATGCCGGTTGTCTATCAAGGACCTCGTGAACTCAAGGGGCTCTTGACAGGTGAACGTGTGGATATGAACTATGGTAATCCTATTGATATTTCAGATTTGAAGCGTTTGAATGACGAAAATATCCAAGAGGTTGCTCGTCGTATCCAGTCTGAATTTGATCGCCTTGATGAGGAAGCTTTGAGCTATCAAACAGGCAAGAAACCCAATCCTTTGACTTATATTTACCGAGTACCTCTCGGTATTGTGGCTATCATTGCGGTACTTTTGACCATGGCTTTCTCATATGTAGCTAGCTTTGTTTGGAATCCTGAAAAACATCGTGCCAAAGAAACTCAGAAATAAGCTAAAAACTCTATCAGACATAGATCTGATGGAGTTTTTTACTTTTTGATGTATTTTTTAAATTTTTTACGAATAAGAAAGAAAATATATCAATTAAGGAGAATAGCGTGAAGGAAAAGATTCTAACCTATGTCAAAGATAATCGTCTGTTTGTGAGTGTCATCGCTGTACTAATGGTGATTTTTTGCTTCTTTCTATGGATGACTTGTGGTGCCGGCAACAGCATGGAGGCGGAGACGTCTTATACAGATGTGACAACATTGTCAACCTCCTCATCCAAAGAAGGGTCAAAATCACTTACTGAAGTGTCTTCTCAGTCAAAGACTGAAGAAAGTGAAAAGGATAAGTCAAAAGTAACAGTGGATGTTAAGGGGGCTGTGGCCAATCCAGGTGTTTATACTTTAAAAGCAAGCGCTAGGGTGACTGACGCCATCAAAGCCGCTGGGGGAATGACCGAGGATGCGGATGCTAAGAGTGTTAATTTAGCCGCAAGCTTGTCAGACGAAGAGGTTATCTATGTGGCAACTAAGGATGAAAACCTTTCTGTCCTTGGTCAATCAGGAACTAGTCAGGTTTCTGACAAAGGAGGGCAAACTAATGCTAAGGATTGGAAAATTAATTTAAATACAGCGACTGCAGAGGAATTGCAAACCATTTCTGGAATTGGAGCTAAGCGAGCAGAGGATATCATCGCCTATCGTGAAAGTCATGGAGGCTTTCAATCCGTAGATGACTTGAAAAATGTCTCAGGAATTGGAGATAAAACATTAGATAAAATCAGAGAGTCCCTCTATGTGGCTTAAAAAAGCTCCAATCAATCTTTTTTCCTTGTCTCTTTTAATAGCTGCCCTTTATTTTACGATTTTTGTCACTAATGTTTACGCTATTGGGACTTTTGTCTTTCTTATGGTCTGTTTTTTGAAGCATCATTGGAAGAATAAGACAGCCCTAAAGTTGGTGGGACTTGTAGGTAGTTTCTTTTTGGTCTACTTTTTATTCTTGCACCACAGAGCTAGCATACAAGATAAACAAGCCCCTGCTGAAATCAATCAGGTGACTCTGATTGCTGATACGCTATCGGTTAATGGTGAGCAATTATCCGCTATCGGTAAGGCCAAGGGACAAAACTATCAGGTCTTTTACCGACTCAAATCTGAGAAGGAGCAGCATTTTTTCAAGACTGCTAGCCAAACGCTAGTATTAAAAGGGAAAATTACGTTAACCCCAGCAACTGGTCAACGTAATTTTCAAGGGTTTAATTATCAGTCTTATCTAGCCAGTCAAGGTATTTATCGAATCGCTCAGATTGAGCGCTTGGACCAAGTGGTACCTCAAAAATCTCTATCTCCCCTAGCTTTTTTCCATCAACTGAGGAGGAGGGCTTTGGTTCATATCCAGACGCACTTTCCTAGTCCTATGAGACACTATATGACAGGCCTGCTCTTTGGATATTTGGATAAGGAGTTCGATGAGCAGAGCCAGCTTTACACAAGTTTAGGTATTATTCATCTATTCGCACTTTCGGGGATGCAAGTGGGCTTTTTTCTGGGATGGTTTCGCTACGGTCTCCTACGCTTAGGTCTTCCTAAAGATTATCTATTTATCGTCTTGCTGCCTTTTTCCTTATGTTATGGCTTAATGACAGGATGGACAGCTTCAGTCCTACGTTCCTTGGTTCAAAGTTTGCTAGCTGAGTTTGGTATTAAAAAACTGGACAATATGGGAATAACCTTGCTTCTATTGTTTCTCTTGTTACCTCATTTTCTCTTAACAGTGGGAGGTGTATTAAGTTGTTCCTATGCCTTCTTGTTGTGTTTGTTTGATTTTGAGGAGTTGTCATCTTTAAAGAAATCAATCTATATGAGCTTGGTATTGAGTCTTGGGATTTTGCCCTTTCTAACTTACTATTATGGAACCGTTCAACCAGTTAGTTTAATTCTCACTGCAATCTTTTCAATTGTATTTGATAGCTTTCTCTTGCCTGTCTTGACGGTCTTCTTTGCCCTTTCAGGACTGGTAATCTTTTCTCAAATCAACCCACTTTTTGAATGGATGGAGTCCTTTCTGACTTGGATACAATCCTGGATAGGTCAACCTTTGATTTTAGGGAAACCTAGTTTGTTTCAGTTTAGCTTGATGATAGCTGTATTGATTTTGCTCTTTGATTTTTGGAAAAAGCCTCAGTTTAGGATTTGCCTTTTGATGATTTTTGGACTTTTGATGGTCTGGGTCAAACATCCTTTAACCAATGAGGTGACTGTGGTTGACGTTGGTCAGGGAGATAGTATTTTTCTGAGGAGTATGAAAGGCGATACCATCCTAATTGATGTGGGTGGCAGGGTGACGTTTGGAACTAAGGAAAAATGGCAAGAGTCTAGCCAGACGAGCAATGCGGAGAAAACCTTGATTCCCTATCTACAGGCTAGAGGAGTGTCTCAAATTGATTATCTGGTCCTGACGCATACGGACACAGACCATATTGGTGATTTGGAAGAAGTGGCCAAGTGTTTTAAGATTAAGGAAATCTGTGTCAGTCAGGGGTCTTTGACTAAGCCTAGCTTTGTTAAAAGACTTCGGACTATAAAATGCCCAGTTCACACTTTAAAGGCTGGCGACAAATTACCCATGATGGGAAGCAATCTACAGGTTCTTTATCCAAATAAAGTTGGTGATGGCGGTAACAATGATTCGATAGTTCTTTACGGAAAGCTATTAGGAAGCAGTTTTCTGTTTACCGGTGATTTGGAAAAAGAAGGAGAGGAGGAACTGATGGCCAGCTATCCAACTTTAAGGGCAAGCGTCCTCAAAGCTGGACACCACGGTTCAAAAGGTTCTTCGTCTGAAGCTTTTTTGGACCAGCTGCACCCCTCCCTTGCACTTGTTTCAGCTGGTGAGAACAATCGTTATAAACATCCAAATGATGAAACAATAGAACGTTTTAAGCAACGCCACATTAAAATTTTACGAACAGATAAAGACGGAGCCATCCGTTTTAAGGGCTGGTTTAAATGGTCAAGTGAAACAGTCCGATAATTGTTAGAGTTCTTAATTTGTCATGTACCTCAATCTATGGTAGAATGTAAAAGCTAATATTCCAGTATAAGAAAGATTGAACAGTATGCGTAAAATTATCATCAATGGTGGTAAGAAACTTCAAGGAGAAGTTACAGTATCAGGTGCTAAAAATTCAGTTGTTGCATTGATTCCAGCCATCATTTTATCTGATGGAGTGGTTACTCTTGACGGGGTACCAGCAATCAGCGACGTCGATAACCTAATTGAAATTATAGAAGTAATGGGTGGTTCTGTTAAGCGTGATGGCGAAACACTCGAAATTGATCCACGAGGCGTTAAGGATATGCCAATGCCATTTGGTAAGATTAACAGTCTTCGTGCTTCTTACTATTTCTACGGTAGCTTGCTTGGACGTTACGGTCAAGCAACAGTAGGTTTGCCAGGTGGTTGTGATTTGGGACCACGTCCTATTGACCTTCACCTTAAGGCTTTTGAAGCGATGGGTGCTAGCATTTCCTATGAAGACGAATCTATGCGTATTGCGACTGATGCTGGTCAACGCATTAAGGGTGCTCATATCTACATGGATACGGTCAGTGTTGGAGCGACGATTAATACCATGTTGGCAGCGGCTAAGGCTGACGGTCGTACGGTCATTGAGAATGCGGCGCGTGAACCTGAGATTATTGATGTAGCAACTCTTCTTAACAATATGGGCGCACGTGTTCGTGGCGCTGGTACAGAAGTCATCACGATTGAAGGTGTAGAGAGATTACATGGCACTCGTCATCAGGTTATTCCAGACCGTATTGAAGCAGGTTCCTACATTGCTATGGCCGCGGCTATCGGTAAGGGAATTAAGGTTAAAAATGTTCTTTATGAACATCTTGAAAGTTTTATCGCTAAACTTGAAGCAATGGGTGTTCGTATGACAGTTGAAGAAGATACCATCTTTGTTGAAGAGCAAGGTGATTTAAAACCTGTTGACATTAAGACATCGCCTTATCCAGGTTTTGCGACGGATTTACAACAACCGATGACACCTTTGTTACTGAAAGCAAGTGGTCGAGGAAAAATTATTGATACGATTTATGAGAAGCGTGTGAACCACGTTCCTGAATTGGCTCGTATGGGTGCTGATATTCAGGTACTCGGTGGACAAATTGTTTACAATGGTCCAACGCAACTCTCAGGTGCGCCAGTAAAAGCCAGTGATTTGCGTGCAGGTGCTGCGCTTGTTACGGCAGGTCTTATGGCAGAAGGTCAAACTGAAATTACCAATATTGAGTTTATCCTTCGTGGGTATTCAAATATCATTGAGAAACTTTCTGACCTTGGTGCAGATATTCGTTTGATTGAAGATTAAGTCTAAGGTTCAACCCCTAGTGGTTGAGCCTTTTTCCATTTCTAAAACTGTGTTATAATACTATCATGGATATTTGGACTAGTCTGGGTGCTTTTGCCTTCTTTGAGTCGGAGCGCCTTTCTTTTAGACCACTCATCTTTTTGGATCGTTTTGATTTACACGAAATTGTATCAAATCCTCAGAATCTACAATTTTTCTTTCCTGCCACTCAAACACAGCATGAAACGGATTGCCTTTTGGTTCATTACTTCATGAAGAAGCCTCTAGGTGTATGGGCTATTGTAGATAAAGAGTTAGAAAAGATGATTGGCGTCGTTCGTTTTGAAAAGATAGATGTCCAGAAACGGACTGCAGAGCTTGGCTATTTTTTGAATGCCTCATACTGGGGTAGAGGCTTAATGACAGAGGCAGTTACTTGTCTGTCAAATTTGGCTTTGACAGCTGTGGGAATGGATCGTATTATTCTTATTGCCCACTTGGAAAATAAGGCATCGATTCGTGTAGCGGAGAAGTCTGGCTTTAAACTTGTGTCCCGCTTTAAGGGAGCAGACCGATACACCCGTACCATGCGTGATTATCTCCGCTTTGAGAAGGAGGAGAACTGTGAGTAAACATCAAGAAATTCTAGATTATCTAGAGGCCTTACCTATCGGTAAGCGTGTTAGTGTCCGTAGTATTTCGAATCACTTACAGGTTTCTGATGGAACTGCCTATCGAGCAATTAAAGAAGCTGAAAATCGAGGGTTGGTTGAGACACGTCCTCGGAGTGGGACGGTTCGAATTGAAAAGAAAGTCCAGGTTCGCCTTGATAAGCTGACCTTTGCGGAGATTGCGGAGATTACAGAGTCTGAGGTTATCTCTGGTCATGAAGGTCTGGAACGTGTCTTCAGTAAGTTCTATATCGGAGCTATGACTATTGAGAATATCACCCGTTATCTAACCAAAGGAGATCTTCTTATTGTTGGGGACCGTGAGGATATTCAATTGCTTGCCCTAGAACACAATAATGCTATTCTAGTGACGGGGGGCTTTCGGGTTTCCGATAGGGTCAAAGAGCTTTCACGTTTGAAGCAATTTCCAGTCATGGTAACAACTTACGATACTTTTACCGTGGCAACCATGATTAACCAGGCACTTTCGAATGTCCGTATCAAAACAGACATCAAGACTGTGGCTCAAGTCTATACCAGACGAGAAGACTACAACTACATGACTCCAGAAATGACAGTCAGGGATTTTCAGAATTTGGTGAAACGGACGAACTTGGTGCGTTTTCCTATTCTGTCTGAGGCTGACAAGGTGATTGGGATTGTGACCATGCGAGATGTGTCTAATCAGCAACCGACGACCATGCTCAAGGCAATAATGACCAAGCCGACGGTGACACGACTTGAGACTAGTCTGGCAACTGTGGCCCAAAAGATGATTTTTGAGGACTTTGATATCATTCCTGTTGTGGATGAAGAAAAACACTATCTAGGTGTTATCACCCGTCGTCAGGTTTTGGAAGAACTTCAGGATAATAATCGTGGCAACTTGCACACCTTTAGCGATCAAATGATAGCTAACCTAAACCAGGACAAGCATGCTTTCAGCTTTGAGGTCGAGCCCACTATGATTGACAATTCTGGAAACCTCACTCAGGGTGTTCTTGCAGAGATGGTTAAAGAGGTTGTCTATCGTATCATGGAAAAGCAGGAACAAAATGGTCTTGTGATTGAAGAGATGATGTTTTACTTTCTTCAGGCAGCTCAGATCGATGACAAGGTGACGATTACACCAAGTATTATCGCTGAAACCAGGCGTAGAGCCCATCTGGACCTTATGGTTACTCACGGAAATCATACCGTCTGCAAATCAGTCGTTGTGGTTAAGAAAACTTAGTAACTAAAAATAAAAGATATAAAGAAAACGGAGAAAACAATGATTACATTAAAATCAGCACGTGAAATTGAAGCAATGGATAGGGCAGGGGATTTTCTTGCTAGCATTCACATTGGTCTACGTGACCTCTTGAAACCAGGCGTAGACATGTGGGAAGTGGAAGAGTATGTGCGTCGTCGTTGTAAAGAAGAGAATGTCCTTCCCCTTCAGATTGGTGTTGAGGGAAGCATTATGGATTACCCTTATGCGACATGCTGTGGCCTTAATGACGAAGTGGCACATGCCTTTCCACGTCACTATATTTTGAAAGATGGTGACCTCTTGAAGGTTGATATGGTCTTGTCAGAACCTATCGATAAGTCAGTCCTTGATGTGTCAAAATTGGATTTTGACAATGTTGCTCAGGTTAAAAAATACACGGAATCATATTCTGGCGGTTTGGCTGACTCATGTTGGGCTTATGCGATTGGAACGCCATCTGACGAAGTTAAAAAACTTATGGAAGTAACACGTGAGGCTATGTACCTTGGTATTGAACAAGCGGTAGTCGGTAACCGTATCGGTGATATCGGTGCAGCTATCCAAGAATACGCTGAAAGTCGTGGTTACGGTGTTGTTCGTGATTTGGTTGGACACGGAGTTGGGCCAACAATGCACGAAGAACCAATGGTGCCAAACTATGGGGTGGCTGGACGAGGTCTCCGTCTCAAAGAAGGAATGGTTTTGACTATCGAGCCAATGATTAACACTGGTACCTGGGAAATCGATACTGACCTTGAAACGGGTTGGGCTCACAAAACTCTTGACGGTGGACTTTCTTGTCAATATGAGCACCAATTTGTTATCACTAAGGATGGTCCAGTAATTTTGACTTCTCAAGGCGAAGAAAGAACCTACTAATATGAAACGACAAGGCTTAATGGCCCGTCTATTGGATAAACTCCAATGGGGCCCTTTGCAGGTTTATCTTAGGCATTATCGTAGTGCAGAGATAGATATTTCAACTATTGCAGTGGCTTACTATCTCATTTTGACGGTTTTTCCGCTTATTGTCATTGCGGCAAATGTCTTTCCCTATCTGAATATTGATACGACTGATCTCTTGAAGTTTATGAATGAGCACCTTCCTAAGCAGTTTTATGCACCTGCAGCCAACGTTGTTCAGGATATCTTTTCGACACCTTCTGGACAGTTGTTGGGAGTTGCCTCTTTGACGGGATTCTGGACAATGATTAAGTCCTTGTCTTCGCTTCAAAAGGCGATTAACAAGGTATATGGTGCTTCAGAACACCGTGATGTCTTTATTAGTCACATTGTTGGTGGTTTCATGAGTCTGGTCATCTTGTTCCTGCTCACCTTTGCACTAATGCTGTCTACGATTATTCAGTCGGTCCTTAGAGTTATTACACAGACCTATCCTATTGGTTCCAAGATGACTCAGCTTATTTTAAATAGTATTCAGCCTCTGAGTATTGCAGTTGTCTTCCTGGGAATGATGGTGCTTTATTTTGTGCTTCCGAATGTGAAGATTCGAAAAATCCGCTATGTTATGCCAGGGACTATCTTTACGACTTTAGTGATTGGCTATTTAAGCAACTTGTTTGGAACTTATGTGATTCGTACCTTGAGTCGATTAGTTGATATCAAGTTATTTGGATCCATTATGATTTTCGTCTTCATGCTTTGGTTCATCTTCTTGGCCAGGATTTTGATTTTGGGGGCCGTCTTTAATGCGACCTATCAAGAGCTTAGACAAGGTGAACTGAAAAGTAGAAGAGGAGATGTGATTACTATTATTCAGAGCTTTTCTGGAGATGATAGTGACAGCAAAAAACATAAAAAAGATGAGGATGATTCCTAGATGATAAAGAGAGCTTGGTGAGATCCAGGCTCTTTTGACGGGAATATTATCCTTTGTAGATAATAAAAAGATAATGATTATGGAGGAAAAATGAAAAAACAAACTGTTCGTGATTTAACACATATTGCTATTGTGGCAGCTCTTTATGTAGTCTTGACTGTTGTGCCACCTTTTAACTTAATTTCGTATGGTCCCTACCAGTTCCGAATTGCAGAAATGTTCAATCTGTTAGGATTTTATAATCGCAAGTATATCATTGCCGTGACTTTGGGCTGTGTGATTGCTAATTTCTTTAGCTTTAACATGATTGATGTGGTTGTCGGAAGTCTCTCGACACTGGTCTTTGTCGGTTCAGGTGTTTATTTCTTCGACCGATTTAAGAACCAAGATATTTTAGGTGGACTTTTTGACAAGGCTCATGTTTACTTTGCCTTTTACTTCTCATTCTTCATGGTGACAATTGCGGCTGAGTTGACCTTGGTTACTCAGGCACCATTTTGGGCAACTTGGTTCACTGTTGCTATGGGAGAATTGGCTTCTCTCTTAGTTGGTGCAATTCTTATTAAGAAATTGGCCAAAGTTATTGATTTTGTTTCCTAAATTAACGTCTGTAAAGGCGTTTTTTTCTGCTTTTATGTTAAAATGTTCCTATGGAAAAACGAATGAAAGAGCTGGTTGTTAAACTTAACCAGTATGCAAAAGAGTATTATACGGAAGATAATCCATCAGTGTCAGATGCTGAGTATGATAAGCTTTATCGTGAGCTTGTAGCTTTGGAGGCTGAACATCCAGAACTTGTTCAAGCAGATAGTCCAACACATCGTGTGGGAGGGCCGGTACTTGATGGTTTTGAAAAATATCAACATGAGTATCCGCTTTATAGTTTGCAGGATGCTTTTTCACGAGAAGAGCTAGATGCCTTTGATAAGAGGGTTAAGGACGAATTTCCTAATGCCGATTATATGGCTGAACTCAAAATCGATGGGCTTTCTATCTCGTTGACCTATGTGGATGGTATTCTTCAGGTAGGTGCGACACGTGGTGATGGTTCTGTAGGTGAGAATATCACTGAAAATGTCAAGCGTATCTCAGATATTCCTTTGAAGTTGGACCAACCTCTTAATATTACGGTGCGTGGGGAGTGTTACCTGCCACGGGCTGAGTTTGAACGCATCAACATCCAACGCCAGGAAAATGGAGAGGCCGAATTTGCCAATCCACGTAATGCTGCAGCAGGAACTCTTCGTCAATTAGATACCAAAGTGGTTGCAGAGCGTCGTTTGGCGACTTTCCTTTATCAGGAAGCTAGTCCAACGGAGCGTCTCACACAAAATGATGTCTTAAATGAAGTGGCAGAACTCGGTTTCTCTGTTAATCCACGACGCATTGTCACATCATCGATGGATGAGATTTGGGACTTTATTCAAGCTGTTGGAGAAGATCGTGATCACTTGGCCTATGATATTGATGGTGTTGTCATCAAAGTCAATAGTTTGGCTATGCAAGAAGAACTCGGTTTTACAGTTAAGGCGCCACGTTGGGCCATTGCTTATAAATTCCCGGCTGAGGAAAAGGAAGCAGAGCTTCTCTCAGTTGACTGGCAGGTAGGTCGTACGGGTGTAGTAACGCCGACTGCTAATTTGACTCCAGTGCAATTAGCGGGGACAACGGTTAGTCGGGCCACTCTTCATAATGTAGATTACATTGCCGAAAAAGACATTCGTATCGGTGATACCGTAATTGTCTACAAAGCTGGTGATATTATCCCTGCTGTACTTCGTGTAGTAGAGAGTAAGCGTACGACACAGGAGCCGATGGAAGTACCGACTCAATGTCCATCTTGTGGCAGTGGTCTTTTACATTTTGAAGATGAAGTTGCCCTACGTTGTATCAATCCTTCTTGCCCTGCTCAGATCAAGGAAGGCCTGATTCATTTTGCCTCTCGAGATGCCATGAACATCGCAGGTATGGGACCTTCAGTGGTTGAAAAGCTCTTTAAAGCTGAATTGGTTAAAGATGTGGCTGATATCTATGGCTTGAACAGTCAGGATTTCCTTCAATTGGAAGGTTTCAAGGAAAAATCGGCTGAAAAACTTTACGCAGCCATTCAAGCATCAAAAGAAAATTCTGCAGAGAAATTACTCTATGGCTTGGGCATTCGTCATGTCGGTGCTAAAGTTAGTAAGCAGTTGCTAGAAGCTTTTGGCAGTATACAAGAGTTAGCCAGTGCAGATGTCGAGGCTATTGCTGCTGTAGATGGTTTAGGAGAGGTTATTGCCAAGTCCATCCAGCGCTATTTTGCTAAGGAGGAGGCTCAAGTTCTTATGAAAGAACTGGAATCCTATGGCGTTAATTTGTCCTATCTTGGACAAAAGGTGGCAGATGATGCTATCTTATCTGGTAAGACAGTTGTTTTGACAGGAAAATTGGAGCATCTTAAACGTAGTGAAGCAAAGGCAAAACTAGAAGCTCTGGGTGCTAAGGTGACAGGTTCTGTCTCTAAGAAAACAGATTTAGTAGTTGCTGGTAGTGATGCCGGAAGTAAGTTGGAAAAAGCACAAAGCCTAGGAATTGAAGTAAAAGATGAGGCTTGGTTGCTGGATTTATAGGAGTTCAATATGAAACAAAAACGTGCCCGCTTAATTTATAATCCAACATCTGGACAAGAAATTATGAAAAAAAATGTTGCCGAGGTCTTGGATATTCTGGAAGGTGCTGGCTTTGAAGCGTCAGCCTTTCAAACAACACCAGATGAGAACTCAGCAAAAAATGAGGCCACTCGTGCGGCCAAAGCAGGCTTTGACTTAGTTATTGCTGCTGGTGGCGATGGTACAATCAATGAGGTTGTTTCTGGGATTGCCCCGCTTAAAAAACGCCCACAAATGGCGGTTATTCCAACGGGAACGACAAATGACTTTGCACGCGCCTTGAAGATTCCAAGAGGAAATCCTGTTGAAGCAGCCAAGGTTATCGCTAAAAATCAGACCCTTCAGATGGATATTGGCCGTGCCTATGATGACAAATACTTCATCAATATTGCGGCTGCTGGTTCCTTTACGGAACTAACCTATAGTGTACCTAGTCGCTTAAAGACAGTACTTGGTTATTTGGCCTACCTTGTTAAGGGGGCAGAGTTGTTGCCACAGGTAAAGAAGGTTCCTGTTCGTGTTACGCATGATGAGGGTGTTTTTGAAGGTGGTCTTTCCATGATTTTCGTTGCCTTGACCAATTCAGTTGGTGGCTTTGAAACGATTGCCCCAGATGCTAAACTGGATGATGGTAAATTTACTCTAATCATGGTTAAGACAGCTAACCTCTTTGAATTGGTTGACCTCATTCGTCAAATTCTCCAAGGTGGTAAACACATCTATGACAAGAGAATTTCCTATATCAAAACGAGCTCGCTGTATATTGAGCCTTTAAGTGATGATCGTATGATGATTAACCTCGATGGCGAATACGGTGGTGATGCACCAATTCATCTCCAAAATCTGAAGAATCATATTGAATTTTATGCAAATATTGATGAGATTTCTGATGATGCCATCACTCTTCCAGATACAGATGAATTAGCTCTTGAAGCCATCGCACAAAAATTCAGTACAGAAGCTGAAAAAATTGAGAATGACTAATGTTAAACCTTTAAGCAACCTAAGATAGGTTGCTTTTTTAGTATATTTGTAGAAAATGACGCTTTCATTTGTTACAATAGAAAAAACTGGGAAATTGTTATATAGAATATTTAGAGGAGTAGAGGTTTAATAAAGAGAATGAATATTATTTAAGTGATGATCATCTAAAGAATGGTGATCAGGCTTTCGAGTCGGCTTTTAGTAATAAAGGGCCAGAGTTTGAATCTGCTTTTCAGGAGGAAAAAGCTGAGAAGCGACATTTCTTTTTGACTCTTGCTCTGCCACTGATACTCTTAAGTGTGAACTGGGGCTCGGTCTTGTTATCCTGGGAGTATAAGCCGATAATTGTGTATCTGGCTGTAATTGTGGCATGTTTTGTCCTTGCTATCATTCTCTTTAGAATGGGACAGAAGCTAGGTAGATTTCTCTTCACCGCAATCTTGGTTGGTTTGATTGGACTATCCTTCTTTGCCACTTTAGGTGGTTCTGTCTATCGAGGGGCTATGAAAAAATACAGGTTGATTCAGCAGGTGTCTCAGTCAGATCTTGATGAGGATAAACCTGATAGCGATGATCCCAAAGACTACGAAGATGAGTCTGCGATTTATAACTGGACGGAAGAAGATTTTGAAAATCTGAAACCCAAGTCTGATACCTTACGTTCGATTATTAAAAGTCATGGTAAGGGCAATTATGTCGAGATGGAGTCTAGTGGTCTCAAGGTGAGATATGACCGTGGAGATGGCAATGAGTATATTGATCTCTCTTTTGTGAAGGACGAAAAGGGACGCTTTGTCTATGATGGTGGAATAGCGACTTATCCCCTTGATGGCGTCACTGAGGTTGATAATTATAGCAGTAATTGGACGGAAGAGCAGATAAATAGCTTACGTACTAAAGATCAAGACTATTTGGGTCCAGCAACATCCTTGTCTGAGGTAGTGAGGGAACATTCTCAGGCAAAAAGGGACTGGAGAAGTATCAACGTCCATTCATCAGGAATCATACATAAGTCAGTTGATCATGATTACACTAATCAGAATAGTCCTATTGAGAAAGCACAATTGTTAAGACTATCTTTTGAGTATAACGAAAAGAAAAAGGACTATTATTTGAGCTATAATTCTGTGGCTCGTCGCTACTAGGGCTGACTATCTATGATAATGAATAACTAAACAGCAATTTTTTAGTAATAAGAGGTTTGATTATAAAGGGGGATTTTATAATGACAGCATCAAAAACCAAACGTCTCTTGTATTTTATGTCCGAATTGGAAAAGGGAAATGACATTTCAAAAACGGACTACCTAGCTCGCTTTGGCATAAGTGAGCGTACACTTAAAGAGGACGTGAGTGAACTCAAGGAAAATTTGACTGAGTTACGTCCAAATATGAAGGTTAAGTATTCTAGAAAATACGGTTCCTATCATGCCCAGTATGAACAGGGCTATGGTAACCTTAAATACAATCAGGCAGTTATCCTATCTAAGATTCTTTTAGAGAGTCGTGCCCTTCGAAAGGATGAAGTAGCAGAAATTATCAACATCTTTGTTGAGAGGGCTGTAGACGACAAGGAGCGCAGACGTATCAAGCGATTGACTGAGCTAGAACTAGATAGTTATCAAGAACTTAAGGTTTATCAGGATCAAGATAAGTCACTCTTGCCAGTTATTTCAGCTATTTTCGATGCCATTGTGGACCAACGTCCTTTGTCTTTTAGTTACCGTAAGCCAGGAGAAAAAGTGGAGGAATATAAGGTCTTTCCAATTTCAGTCATTTTTGATAACCATTTTTTCTACTGTATTTCTTACAAACTGGATGATAACTTTACTTGTGATTATCAGTTCTCTGAAATCCGTTATTTCCGTGTCGATCGTTTTCAGACCATTCATAAATCTGAAAATGACGTCGCCTTCACGCTCAGTCCAGAACAACAAGCCCGTCTTATTACAGATGAACAGGTGCGTTACCAGGCTTTCTCAATGCTTTCTGGTAATGAATGGGCTCGAATTACCTTTGAGTATAAAGGACTTTACCGTGATGTCTTGGAATCCGATATTCCAAAACTTAAACTGCTAGAGGAAAGCACTAGTGATGGTGTTGATCAGGTCCGTTATGAGATTGAAACCTTTAGTTTATTAGGCTTTCAAAAGTATATTCAACGCTTTGATGGAGATTTTGTTTTCCTTAAGATTGAAGCAATGAATAATTAATAAAAAAGGCATTCGATTATCCGAATGTCTTTTCAAATCTGACAAAAATAGTATAATTGTGTTAAAATAGGAATACGGAAGCGTTATCATTTTCATAAGGAGGGAAAATATGAAAGAAAAGAAAAAAGAAATGCAAAAACAAGTCTTGACTCTTTTAGGAATCTTGATTTTTGCCTTTGTTAACGTGTTCATCTTTGATGATAAGGTGGGTGCTGGTTTTTCTGCCTTCTCAACTATCACCCTGATGAGTATTGGACTTTTGTCTAAGCGCACCAGTCTGCGAGTTTTGGCTATTATTTCCTATCTCATCAATGTGGTAGCAGCTCTTTTTGGCTTCAACTATGTTGGTTTTCTAACAGCAGTTCAGGCCATTGAACTTATCTTCGTTATCTGGTATCTTTACCCACGTGACACGTTTTTGAGACGAGATACAACTGATAAATACACTTACCGCTATCGTTGGATTCATTTGCTCTTGACGGTTTTGATCTCACTTGGAGGTTACATCGTTTTTGCAGTTGTTTCTAGTATTTGGAATGGTTCTTTCCTAGAATACGGTGGAAACACGGCTCTCATTTTCGCCATGCAGTACTTACTCTTCTTAAGCATCACTAAGTCAAGGCAAGATGAACCGACTAAGGTTGCCCATTTGTTCCAAAAGGAACGCCGTACTAAGGAAATGAAAGCTGCAATAGAGGCTGAACGCCAAGCCAAAGAAAGAGCACTTGCACAAGCCTTTGAGGTACCTTTGAAGACACCTAGTCAAACGGCTGCAAAATTTGGTAACAACATGATTAAATTTGCAGCTGTCTGGCTTTTGGTGATGGATATGTCCATCTTGGCTTATTTCTTCCGTCCAAATGATGTTGGTTTCGGCTTCGGTGCCTTCTTTGTACTCTTGACCATTGTCTTGTCCTTGATTTTCAAATCTGAGGAAGACAAGGAGGACGTTTTCTCTATCATCTATCATAAGGTTCGTCCTATCCAACCTATTTTCTTCATTTTGCTTTTGATTGCCCATGCGCATAAGTTTAGCTATGGTGCTGCTTACGCTCTCTTGTTCTCAGCTGCCTATTTCTTCTGGGCTATCAATAAGATTAATATGAAGACTCTCTTGACCTTTACAGTCATCATTTATTTCTTCCCAGTCTTTGGTTACCTTTCTAACCCTTACCGTCTAGGTGCTGAAAACCTTAAGATGGTAGGTGAACTGGTGACAGATCGTGATAAGTCTAATACCTTCTATCTTGGTCATTATTGGTCACTTCTAGGCTTGCAAAGCGATGGTGAGTATGAAGGGATCCCTGCTTCTTGGCAGGCTGCTAAGTTCGCTGATATTCAGACATTCTCTGATGACAGTGATATCACTTCAGGTGTCTTCCAAGTGAATAGTCACAATGACTATGATTATGATTTACATTTAACAAATAACAAGGGCACCATTGAAGTCACAACTGGCTCTGGAAAAGATAAGAAAGAATACCAGTTCACTGACTTTGCCAGAACCTATTATCGATATGAAAAATTGAAAAAAACGGATAACCAAAAGCGTTATAAAGATTTTTACAAGGTAGGTACTGTTTCGACTGAGTTGGGAACTTATAATCTTTATCTCGAAATGAATCAAGATTGGGTTGATGACTATCAGAAAGATCCTACTAATGTTGACTACCGTTTGCTTATCTCTGGTGATAAACTGACACCAAGAGAAGCTTACAAGAAAGCATATCATTACTAAAAAAATATCTCTGCACATTGTAGAGATATTTTTGTTTTTGTTAGTCTTTATATCCACGTTTAGCTAGCTCTCGTATCAGGACTGCTCCCAAAATCGCAGGCACTAATTGTCCGAGGAGGAGATTAATAACGAGAGCAAAATAAGGAAGTTTGAGCAAGGCACTAAGCCAGATTGGTACCACTAAGGCAGGAACGAGTAGAATTGGAAGGATGATGAACCAGCTAGATAACTTAGCTTTACGGATGAGGTAGATGCTACCGGTTGTTAAAAGGCTAGCAAAGAAGCCACCGACCACGTCAATCAATCCCAATCCGCCAAAAGAGTTTGCGATGGCATTAGCCAGACTAATTGGGAATACCAAAAATGGGAAGATGTAGGTTAATCCATATAAAGCAGTGGCTAGACGCATCTGAACCGCACCAAAGGAAATGGCTTGAGATACAAAGAGGATAGCGATGTAAAGAGCCATCATAATAGCTGACAGAACAAGTTTTTGAGTGGTATTAAGTTTGGTTTTCATAATTTCTCCTTAATTGGGCATAGTAAAAGAGTAGCAGGTCTACTCTTTTTGTGATTTAGGTCTAGAGTTATTTTATAAATCAATCTCTAAGACGATAGGTGTGTGGTCTTGGCGATCACCAGAGTCAATCATGTCTGATTTTGTGACCTTATCGGCAATACGATTTGAAGTCAACCAGTAGTCGATTCTCCAGCCTGTATTGTTGATTTTAGAAGTTTTACTACGTTGGGCCCACCATGTGTAGGCTCCAGTAACGTCGCCATTGAGGTGACGGTAGGTATCTGTGAATCCTTTGGCAAGGAGGTTAGTGAAGCCAGCACGTTCTTCATCTGTAAAACCAGGTGAACGACGATTACTTGAAGGGTTAGCCAAGTCGATTTCCTTGTGGGCAACATTATAGTCACCAGTCGCAAGAACGGGTTTCTGAGCGTCCAATTCAGCTAGGTAATCCGCATATTTTTCATCCCATATTTGACGTTCAAGCAGACGTTTGAGGCCATCACCAGCATTTGGTGTGTAGACCTGTGTCACAAAGAAATTGTCAAATTCGAGAGTTATGATACGCCCTTCACAGTCCATGGTTGAAGGTGCCCCAATTTCAGGATAAGTAATGACTGGTGTCAATTCTTTTTTATACAAGAACATGGTTCCAGCATAACCTTTACGGGCAGGTTCAACAGATGAACGCCAAGTATTGTCATAGTCAGGGAAGTAGTCTTCCAAGATTTGCAGATGTTTTTTAGTCGGTCCTTTAGCAGACAGTTTTGTCTCTTGAATAGCAATGATATCTGCATTTTCAGCGACTAAAGTGTCGATAACAGCACGTGATAATTGAGCGCGTGCAGAATCACTAGTAAGAGCGGCGTTTAGGGAATCAATATTCCAAGAAATTAATTTCATGTGTACAGTTTCCTTTTTTGAATCTTTCCTTTCTATTGTAGCAGAAAATAAGGTGTCAGGCGAGTTATGGGTTTGATATGAGAAGCTAGGAGGAGTATACTTATCTTAGATTGAGAGGTACATATAATGAAAAAGCAATCGTACATTTATTACTTGTTTTGGGGTCTCTTGTTGATACAAGTCTTTCTTACAATCATGATTTGGTGGTCACAGGGACTAGTACTTCCTCTTGTTATTTTTCCGGGGATGAGTTTCTTCTTCCTGCTTTATTTAAGGTACCTCTTACGCTACAACCTTAAGCAATCTACCTCAGAACCCTTATTTGTCCTCCGTAGGTTTGGTCTTGGAACCAGTTTGAATCCCAAAAATCCCCTAGGCTATAAGATTAGTCTCCTACTAGTTGTGGGTGTTTTAGTTTTACTTTTCTGCCTAACCCTATTAGCTTTTCTTGGAAAATAGAGTCTTAGGTTTTTTTATTTATAATTATCACTAATTATTTGTAATGTATTCTCATAACAAATAAAAGAATTACTGGAGGAAAGATTTATGACGATTGAACTTGGCATTTCAACTTTTGGAGAAACTACCCTCCTATAATCGACTTGTTCGTCGTTATTTTGAAAATAAAAGATAATAGGTTGAAGGTAAACCTCAAGTTCTCTCTACTATTGTCATCATCCCTGTTCTATGATAGGATGGAAGATAATTGATAAAGAGAAGAGGAAAATTATGCGAAAGCTATCAGAAGCAGAATGGATAAATCGTTTTGAGCAAGTTCAAGGGCGTAAACCGAAACCTGATGAACTACAATTAGCTTATCAGTCTGGCCTTATTGGAATCTCGAAAAATTATAATTATATCTATATTCTTCTGGGGGCTCTAGTAGCGATCGTCGTTGGTATTGGCTTGACTCTAGTCTCTAGTTCAATGAAGAACGTCAAACAGACTAAGTCGTCTGCCACGGTGGCTAGCTCGATATTCTCATCGACAGATAAGGCTAATGCCAAGTCAAGTACGTCATCGATCGAAAATGCGAAGACGAGTGAATCTAGCAGTGTAAGTATTGATACACCTGACGCTAATCATGCTAAGGAAGCCTATACTGAAAATCCACGTTGGACCAATGACAAAGCTAGTCGACTTGCTAGTTTGATGGTTTCTTGGGGCAATCAGATGAATCAGCCAGGATACAAAGAAATTACCAATGAAGCCTCTTCCTTGCCTATCCGTTGGATGTCGGACCATAACCAGACTGTGGATGCTACTTATGCTGCAAATGGTAATAGCAATTCGGAGTATACCATTGTTTCGGTATACGAGAGATGGGAAAATGTATCTGTTCACCGTTATTTCTTTACCATTAAAAAAGATGGGACTCCCTTTGTTCTTTATTCACCAACTACTAATGGTGGCGTGTATTATGTCAAAGAAACAGAAAACGCAGACCTTAAATCGGGGTATGCAGATATTGTAAACAATTAAAAACTAGGATTCCAACTGGATTCCTAGTTTTTAATTTGAAGACAAGTCAAACAGTAATCAGCTCTTCTACAGCCATTCGCTCTTATTTAACCTTCTTAGCTAACATGGTTGCAAATTGAAGGGCGATGGGATTGCCATATTCATCCAAACGGTGAAGGTGACCAAGATTTTCATTGTACTTGATTAATTCCCAGTCACTATAGTAGTTTTTCAACTCGCCTTCTTCAAACGTAAATGGGAAAGGCATGGTACAAGGGTGCTCCTCAGTGTCCATGGCACAAACAATTAGGTTGTAACCACCAATGACTGTACGCTCTTGCATATTCTTGATAATAGCCGGAATTTGATCGGGATCAAGGAACATGAAGACCACTGTTGAGAGGATGAAATCAAAGGTCTCAGACTCAGGAAGAGCAGCAGCATTGATATCGTAGTAACCAGCTCTAACATTGTAATTTTCCTCATCTGCAATCATTTGGATGCGTTGTGTAGCTTCGTTATTAACATCAACGGCTGTAACATCATGCCCAAGAGATGCCAAATAAAGAGCGTTACGGCCGTGACCACAGCCTAGGTCGAGGGTGCGACCAGGTTTGATATGGCCAGATTGGACTGCTTCAAGAACCTCGGAGTGAGCCTTAGTGTCATACTTTTTAGTCATGTAGTCCTCAGGTTTACAGTAAAAAGAAAGATAGCATTCCAAATCATCTGATGCAGCAGCGATGCGATGCCAAGCTTGTGGTTCAACAAAAGGAATATCTGTCTCGGGTGTAAAAAGGTACTCTGCAGTAACCTGTCCTTGTTCATCTAATTCGTAGAAGCGGAGAGATCCTGATAGAACGGTCAATTTAGCCCAAGTTCCTACCTTAGTATTGTGTTTTTGCGTCACCATTTCTGGAAGTGTTGTAGCTGTCCAGTTTGGTAAACGTTTGTAGCAAAGAAGTTGCTGATTTATAGTCATTTTATGAGTTCCTTTCAAACGGTATGACTCTATTATAGCAAAAGTATGGAAAAAGAAAAAAGGCCTAGCCGGGTGAGCTAGACGCTTTTCTTGTGAGAAATCTGATAATCTAGGAATGGGGGAAAAGTGTTTGGGGAAGATAGGTATAAATGTTAAGAAGGGTTCCTAGACTATTTTTATTCTGTTTATGAGAATAATGAGCAAAAACTAACAAAGTTTAGTTTTCCAACTCATCCGGTCTCTCTTTACATTTTCTATTTTACCAAAAAAAATGAAGAAAACTTTACATAATATCAAAATTTGTAAGAAAAAATCATGAACAGTCATTTTCTGGTCTTGAATGGTCATCTCACTTGTATAAAAAAAGCAGAACCTGATAGGTCTGCTTATATTTGTAGTGATGGTGTAAGAACTTAAATCTTGCTATAGAGTTTCTTAACATTGTTAATATCAACAGGTTGGATACTTGTCTTACCACCTTTAGGTTCCATTACAGAGGCAACGGCACTGTTGTGTTCAAGTCCAATTGAGTGTCCTAATTCGTGTTGCGCAGTGTTAAGGAGTTTCCCACCGTTCTTTTGGTAATAATTGTTTTGAACATGGAAGGTGTTCAAGTAAACAGTAGCATTACTATATTGCTTAGTTGGGAGGTAGTAAGTAGAGTAGGTAACTCCAAGAGGAGCTGCCACATTACCTTCATAACGTTCATCAGCAATGATGTTGGCTTTTTGTTTATCGTTAGTGAGCAAGAAATTAAAGGCACCAGTGTTATTCCAAGAAGTGATAGCCTGTTTGTAGGCATTCACGATTTCAGGATTTTTAGCATTGATGAAAACTGTCGCTTCCTTAGTTGACCAGTGAGGAGTATCGTAATTCTTTTTTACGAGTTCGTTATTCTTTTGCCATACTTGAGCAATTCGGTCCACTGGTTTAGCAGGTTGGATAGGAGTGGCTTTAGGAGCTGTCGGTTTAGTGACAGTCGTTGTTGGCTTCTTAGGTTGTGTCGTTGTAGAAGTCGCTGGTTTTTTAGGTTGACTAACAGCAGGAGTTGATTGTTTAGGTTTTGGTGTAGCTGTTGTCGTTGGTTTTGTAGAAGGTGTTAATGGTTTTGGAATATAAGTAGATAGAATCTTATGAACATTACCATTATTAATTTCTGTTGAAACCCATGTGGCACCATCTTTTGACCAGGTTTGTGCTTGAGCGACAGTTTCGGTCTTTGGTTCAAACTGGTTTTCTACAGCCTTATGATTGCTATCTGTATTTGTCGGAATTCTAGTCTCATAGGTTTTGCTACCAGTCTGGCTGTCGACAGTATTGCTAGCTGTTTGACTATCTTGTTTCAATTCCTCAAAAGTCGGAGTATTTGTGGGCGTTTGTTCATAGTCATTTTCATGTGTATGAATATCATCCACAGAGGTATGTGACACAGTAGTCACAGTAGTAGGTGTTTCACTAGATACACCTGTTTGAGTGATGGTATTGGTATTTGTAGCTGTTTCAAGTTCAGAAAATGTCATAGCCTGGTTAGGATCTGAAACATAGGTTTGATCCGCAGAGGCATGCTGAGGACTTCCCACAAGAAAAGCACTAATGATACCGACAGTTGCAAGGGTTAAGATGGTCTTTGTCTTAGTCTCTTGCGTTTTAAAAGAACGTAACATAACTTTCTCCTTTTTAATATAAAACAAAAACAGCTCTCATGATAACATCTAAAAATGAAGATAAAGTGACGAGTAGATAACAATTGTTTTATAAATGAAATGAGGTGAGTTAAAAAGACTTTATGCTGTAAAAAAAGGAATATTCTCCGATTAATTATGATAAAATGTTAAATAGGTATATTAAAGTATATTAGAAAGAAAGAGGGAAATAAGATGCTTTCTATTATCGTCCTTGAAGATGATGCCTTGCAGCGTCATCGTGTTAGTCGTTTATTGGACGAAGCAGTTGAGGAGTCGAAGGCCGTTGTTGATGGGATTACCTTTTATGAGCAAGGTCAGGAATTGTTAGATGCTGATAGAGGTTCGGGTAAATCCATGGTTTATCTTTTGGATATTGACCTTAAAAATCAAACGAAGCAGGGACTAGATATTGGGCTTGAAATCCGTAAGGAAGACTTGAAAGCACAAATCGCTTTTGTTACAGCCTACTCTGAGTTTATGCCCTTGACCTTCCGTTATAAGATTCAAGCTCTGGACTTTGTTGATAAATCCATGGAAGATGCAGATCTTAAGAGAGCCTTGGTAGAACTTTTAGATTTTGCGTATTCGCAGGTTGAGCAAGAAACCAAGGCACAGAGTCTGACGGTAAAAACGGATAAAAATGATGTTAATATTCCTTATGATGACATTTTATACATTGAAACAGCCCCTGTGCCACATAAGTTGATTGCTCACACCAAGTCAAATCTAGTAGAATTCTATGGAAAAATTGCAGAAGTAGCGAAATTGGATGATATTTTCTTCCAAACGCATCGCTCTTTTGTTGTCAATGTGAGTAATGTGACAAGTGTGGATCGTACGGCTAATATGGTCTTCTTTGAGGGAGACGAGTCATGCCTCCTCTCGCGGACACGTAAAAAGGAACTTTTGGAACGATTGAAAAATCGTTAAGGCTCAGATTTTCCCCTTCTTCTCTAATCATTATTGAAAGTTTTCTGAAATTCGAGATAATTATTTAATTTTATCTCATATAATAGCAGGAAGTGTGATAAAATAGTAATGTGGCTTTTTACTGCTTATTTAAGATTACTAGAAGGAGGTGGCTAACCATTAAATGATGCTCAATTTGCAAATTGCATTAGAATATCTTTTGCATTTCATCGTCATACAGTGGATTTACGAAAAGACCAGCTTGGTCAAGATACCACGTATGATTCTTCCTATTGCGTTCTTAGTTGAATGTATAGGGGGGATACTGGGGATGTCATATAATGTCGGTTTGTCCTTTATGACACCCTTCTACCTTCTTTTCTATGCTTATTTCTATGGCAAGGAAAGAACCACCAATATGTTGGCATTTTATGCTTTCTATCCTCTTGTTCTTTATCTTTTGATTTTTAATGGTTATGCCTACTTTTTGATGCCGGGATTTGGTATCACATCGGATTTCCTTAACAAAAGTTATCTTTATTTCATTTTCTTTGACCTTTTAATTATTCCAACATTTGTCGCTCTTTCCAAACTTCTTAATATTGATTTTAAATATTTGAGGGTTTTGGAGCGAGATCGCAAATTTGGTCGGATAATGTTTTTCACTAACTTTGTTTTGATTAGTTATGTGATTATGAACTATTCCGTAGTTGTGGCTTCGCGTTTCTTTGATTTGTACTATGCTGGCCATATTATAACCTTGATTGGCTATATAGCGATTCTTTATGCTGTTTACAGTGTCAATAGATACGCAGATGAGTACTTTGAAAATGAGCGAAGAAAAGAAAATCGTCGTCACTTGGATGACCTAGAGAAGTATTCTGAACAAGTCGAAAGTCTTTACGAAACGTTACGCAGTTTCCGTCACGACTATACTAATGTTATGATTTCGCTTAATGAAGCCATTCAGATGAAAGACATCGACCAAATCAAGATGATTTATGATAGTGTCTTGAAAGATTCGGCATCAGATTTGAAGCAGCAAAAGTTTGATTTGGCAAAATTAACTCGTGTGACCAACATGCCGCTTAAGAGTCTGTTGTCATCTAAAGTAGCCGAAGCTTTTGATAAAGGTATTCAATGTCATGTTGAGGTTGAAGAGGGCGTCTTCTTCACAGATATGCGTCCACTCGACTTGATTACAATCATATCCATTCTTTGTGATAATGCTATAGAAGCTACTGTATTAGCAGATGAACCAAAATTATCTATCGCTATCTTTAAGATGGAAAATCAATCAGTTATTGTTGTTGAGAATTCAACTAAGGAAGCTTCTATTGATGTAGCTCCTTTGAAACAAAGAGGATTTTCAACAAAAGGAACAGGTCGAGGATTGGGCTTGGCAAATATCGAAGAGATTCTCTTTAGATACGATAATGTCACGCTTGAAACGGAATCAGCACAACACCGTTTTGTCCAATTATTGTCTATTACACCAAAAGAAGATTAATGGGGATTTAATAAGAATTTTTAGAATTCTTGTTAATCCCTATTTTTATGTTAAAAAGTATGGTAAAATAGGGAAGTTAATCATGTGTTTTTTAATTCAGGGGGATTTATTATGTTGAAAGACGAATGGTTAGAGTACTTTGAGGCTGTGAATGGCCGAAAACCAAGACCAATCGACTTTAAAGAAGCCTTGGAACGAGGAGAGTTTGTTCTCTCTGAAGGTGCAGAGGCTAACCAAGTAGCTGATCAAGGAGAGTCATCAGCTGACCAACAGTTTGAAGAAGGAACCGCAACTGCCAGAGCACTAGCCCAGTCTCAGAAAGAGCGTGACAACGCGCAAGAGGCTATGGCAAATGTGGCTCAAGAAAAGAGAAAGGCCCTATCTCAAGAGACTGTTGGTCAAGTAAGAACCATTCAGTCGGGCCGTCAGGCTGAGGATATTCAAAAAGAAGAGGAACAACGCAAACGCGTAGCAGAGGCTAAGGAGCGTTTGGCAAGTTATGCGCCAACCCGTCCAGATGCAGGAAATCATTCTGTTAATACTTCGAGTGAGCCTAATCAATCTATTCCAGTTTTCAGTAACCAAGCACAGCATCTTGGATTGTCTGAGGATTTGACAAAACTTGATCATAAGGAAGAAAAAGCAGCTAAGAAGCTTGCTCGTCAAGCTACTCGTGATAAGAAAAAGGCTGAAAAATTAGCTGCTAAAGCTAAATCTAAGGAAGAACAGACAGTTGCCAGACTAGAAAAGAGATTGGAAAGTCAGGTTCGTCTTCTAGAAACGATTCAAAACGCTAATCAAAAATCGCAAAAGGCCAAAAATTGGGGCAAAGGAGCCTTGATTTCTAGTCTTGTTGCTGTTGTTTTGATGTTGCTTGTTGGTGGTGTATACGGTTTTTGGCGTAATGCTTCGGGGAACATTGAGGGGACTTGGGAATTAAAATCGTCTAAGGTATTGGACGAAAATTCTGGAAAGTTAACCAATACTCTGAAAGAACATGAAGATAAAGATGAAATTTACGTCTCTTTCCTTAAAGTTGATCAGTCTAATAATTTACAAACACATTCTTACTTTTATAAAAAAGGTGAGGAGGATCAGCCTACTTTTACAGCTTCAGATTATTTGAAGGAATATCAAGTTGTTGATCAGTGGAATAAATCGATTACCTATACTAAAGAAGTTTCAGAATTTAAGCGTGAGTTGACTAAAGTTGTCTCGCAACTTTATCCAAATGCAGATAAGAATCTAGTAGATTACTATATTTCGGATAATGTAGATAACTATCGACTCTACCGTAAAGGGAAACGCACCAAGTCTTATACTGTAAATAAAGATACCTTGGTTGTTTCTACCTACAACGAGGATGGCAAGTTGACCAGTCGTGATACTTACGAGAAAGTGTCGAAGGCAGCTGCTAAGGGTTTAGAAGCTGAATATGCTGAAGCAAAGGTAGCTTATGAAAAAAATCACAAGACTACAACTAAGAAATAGTCGAAAAGGAAGTTAGAGTTTGACTCTAACTTTTTTTGTAGAAATTTTAAGTCTGTCAAGTTTTTTTCTTGACACATAAAAATGATATGGTATACTAGTTAAGGTCGAGGGGCGATAAGTGCCCCCACCATAATAAAAAACTAAAGAAAAGAGATATTAAAAATGGCAGTAAAAATCCGTTTGACTCGTATGGGTTCTAAGAAAAAACCTTTCTACCGTATTAACGTTGCAGATTCACGTGCTCCACGTGATGGACGTTTCATCGAAACAGTTGGTACTTACAACCCACTCGTTGAAGAAAACCAAGTAACACTTAAAGAAGAACGTGTTCTTGAGTGGTTGTCTAAAGGTGCACAACCTTCAGATACAGTTCGTAACATCCTTTCAAAAGAAGGCGTTATGAAGAAATTCCACGAATCAAAATTCTCAAAATAATTTTTTAGCCTATGGATACCATTGAAAATCTTATTATCGCTATCGTTAAACCTTTAATTGCTTCACCAGATCAGTTGACCATCAAAATTATTGACGGTCCTGAGTTTTTGGAGTACCATCTTGATCTTGCCCCAGCCGATATTGGGCGTGTTATCGGGAAAAAAGGACGTACTATTACGGCGATAAGAGCGATTGTCTATTCGGTACCTACTCAAGGTAAAAAAGTTCGTCTTGTTATTGACGAAAAAGAGAAAGCTTAAGAGGTGACCCTAGGGTTGCCTTTTTTGCATATTTTGGTTATACCTAGGAGTCTTTGGTATAATAAGAGCGTCAAAGCATTAAGCTCAGGAAAAACTAGAAATCTAGTTTAGAGGTCGGTTTAATGACTAAGTTGAAGCATTAGCCTAAAAAAGGAGTAATTATGACTTATCAGGAAGCGTTGGATTGGATTCATGGACAATTAAAATTTGGCATCAAGCCTGGGTTGGAGCGTATGGCTTGGATGCTTAAAGAGTTGGGAGATCCACAAGATAATCTCAAGGCTGTGCATATCGTGGGAACAAACGGCAAAGGGTCTACAGTCAATGCCCTCCAAACCATTTTCACCCAAGCAGGTTATGAAGTTGGAACCTTTACTTCACCCTATATTATTGACTTCAAGGAACGAATCTCTCTTAATGGTCAGATGATTTCAGAAGAGGACTTACTTGACCTGGTTAATCGTGTGAAGCCTGTGGTTGAACGTCTACCAAAAGAGACAGAGCATGAAAATGCGACAGAGTTTGAAATTATCACAGTCTTGATGTTCCTCTATTTTGGTCAGATCCATCCTGTGGATATCGCATTCATTGAAGCGGGAATGGGTGGTCTTCATGATTCGACTAATCTCTTTAAGCCCTTGGCAGTCCTGTGTCCATCGATTGGTTTAGATCATCAGGCTATTTTGGGAAATACCCATGCTGAAATTGCAGCAGAAAAAGCTGGTGTTTTGAAGAATGGGGCTCCCTTTATTTATGCGACTGACCGTACTGATGTTCGAGATGTTTTCGAGAAGAAGGCGCGTGAAGAAGGTTCTAAGACCTATGAGCTGGGGAGAGATTTCACAGCTGAAGGGTCAAGCCATTCCTTTGATTTTACCTATGGAGAGCAAAGGTTAGATGATATAGCCTTGGCTATGGCCGGTCAACACCAAGTGGCAAATGCTAGCTTGGCTATCATGGCTTCTTTATTGCTTCAAAAAGATTATCCTAAAGTAACTCTTGAACTCATAAAGAATGCCCTGGCTCATGCCCATTGGCGAGGTCGAACAGAATTTTTAAGACCTAATCTCATGATTGATGGTGCTCATAATAATGAGAGTGTTAAAGTTTTGATTGACTTGTTGCAATCAGAGTATGCCAATAAGGAGATTGAACTTCTCTTTGCAGCGATTGATACCAAGCCTATTGACGGTATGCTTGCCCAACTAAAATCGGTTGGTGACTTGACTGTAACGAGTTTTGACTATCCAAACAGTGTTAAATTAGATAAATACCCAGAGGCTTATAAGCAGGTACCAGACTTCAAAACATGGATTAGAGAACATGTGACGACTGACAATAAGAAACTTTATGTGGTAACGGGATCTCTATACTTCATTTCTCAGGTCAGAAAATGGGTTTTAGAGCAGGCAAGTGATGGTTAAGACTTGAAAGATGACATTTAGGGGCGTATAATAGCCCTCGTATGTTTTAAAAGTAAGGAGATCACAATGTTTCAACGTCTGAAAAACATTTTAATCGGTGAACCTTTAACTCATGATGATAGTGGTGATGGACACTTATTGTCCAAGATTCAGGCCTTGGCCATGTTGTCGAGTGATGCACTTTCATCTATCGCCTATGGTCCAGAGCAGGTCGTCTTGGTTCTGACAGCTGTATCTAGTGCGGCTATTTGGTGGTCAATCCCTATTGGGCTTTTGGTTCTCGTCCTTTTGGCCAGTCTTACCATTTCTTATAGACAGGTTATCAAAGCCTATCCTCAAGGTGGTGGTGCCTATATGGTAACGACGGAAAATCTGTCTCCTAAGTTTGGCTTGATAGCTGGTGGTAGTCTTTTGGTTGATTACATGTTGACGGTCGCTGTTTCAGTGGCCTCAGGTGCAGATGCCATTACTTCAGCCCTTCCCTTCCTGCATCCTTTCAATCTTGAAATATCAATGATTTTGGTGCTTGTTTTGATGGTTATGAACCTTAGGGGAATGCGTGAATCGGCAAAATCTTTGATGATACCAGTTTATCTCTTCATTGTTTCGACGCTCTTCTTGTTGGGATTTGGTTTCTTTCAAATTTTAACGGGTCATATGCCTTACGCAGCCACAGCACATTTAGGACAACCAATTACAGGTGTGTCATTGATTCTTATTTTAAGGGCCTTTACTTCAGGTTCTGCCTCATTGACAGGGGTAGAAGCTATCTCTAATGCGGTGCCTTTCTTTAAGAAACCTAAGGCCAAAAATGCAGCTTCAACCCTCTTTATCATGTCTAGCATTTTGGGGGCTATGTTTGCGGGAATTACCTTCCTCAACTGGTGGACAGGTATTACACCTCATGCAGGAGTAACCATCTTGTCACAAATGGCTAGAGAAATTCTCGGTCAGTCATGGATTGGTAGTATTCTATTTTACGTTTTTCAATTCTCTACTGCCATGATTCTTGCAGTGGCAGCTAACACAGGTTTTTCAGCCTTTCCGATGTTGTCCTTTAATATGGCGAAAAATAAATACATGCCTCACATGTATCTTGAAAAAGGTGCACGTATGGGATACTCTAATGGGATCTTGACACTTGCAATTGGTGCCATTACCCTTTTGTTTATTTTCCGAGGAAATACGGAACGGTTGATTCCGCTTTACACCATCGGTGTATTTATTCCATTTGCTCTTTCTCAAACGGGGATGGTCATTCATTGGATTCGTGAATATGGTAAGGGATTCTGGAAACACTCTTTAGCAAATATCTTAGGTGCCCTCATTTGTTATGCTATTGTTCTCATTCTCTTCCTTTTCCGTTTAGGAGATATCTGGCCATTCTTCCCAATTATTGCAATCTTGATGTGGATGTTCCTTAAGATTAAAAAACACTATAATGGTGTTGCTCAACAGTTGCGTATTGATGGGGCGGTAGAAGAACACCATTATCAAGGAAATATTGTTCTTATCCTCGTTGGGAATGTTACCAAGGCTAATATCGGAGCTATTTCCTATGCACGTTCTATTGGTGACAAGGTTATCGCCATGCATGTATCTACTAAGGATACAGAGAACAAGGACAAGGAAACTGAACAAGAGTTTAAAAAATATTTCCCTGAAATTGAGATGGTTCATATCCAATCACCATATAGCTCAATCACTCAGTCAACCATTCAGTATGTGGACGAGGTCGCCACTCAAGCTGAGAAGGATAATGCGACTCTGACAGTCATGATTCCTCAGTTTGTCCCTAAAAAATCATGGCAAACCATGCTTCACAACCAAATGAGTTTACGATTGAAATATTATCTCAAATGGCGTGAGAATATTGTGGTTTCATCTTATTCTTACCACTTGAAAGACTAAAAAATATAAGCGAAGATAACCTCTATATGAAAGGTGGTCTTCGCTTTTTTTGAGGTTTAGGTAGCTAGGAAATCTTATTTTTTGCAAGAAAAATCCAGCAAAATAAGGTATAATATATAGTATTATAACGTTGCAAGAGGAAATTATGGCAAATCAAGAAAAAGTAGAACAAGCAGTCTATCAACTATTGGAAGCTCTCGGTGAAAATCCTGAGCGTGAAGGTCTTTTGGACACACCAAAACGTGTGGCTAAGATGTATGCTGAAATGTTTTCAGGCCTAAATGAAGATCCTAAGGATCAATTTACAGCTGTCTTTTCAGAAGTTCATGACGAAGTTGTCCTTGTCAAGGATATTCCTTTTTACTCTATGTGTGAGCACCATTTGGTTCCATTTTATGGTAAGGCCCATGTGGCTTATTTGCCAAGTGGAGACAAGGTGACAGGACTTTCCAAATTAGCGCGTGCGGTTGAAGTAGCTGCTCGTCGTCCACAGTTGCAAGAACGTCTTACAGATCAAGTTGCTGCAGCACTTGAAGAAGCTCTGAATCCTCGAGGAGTTTTTGTCATGGTTGAAGCAGAGCACATGTGCATGACCATGCGAGGCATTAAGAAACCAGGAAGTAAGACAATCACAACTGTCGCTAAGGGCCTTTATAAAGAAGACCGTGAAGAACGCAAGGAAATTCTTTCATTGATGCGTGATTTTTAGGAGTTAAGATGTTTATTGGCAAACATGAGATTGCAGGTAAGGCCTGTATTATGGGAATCTTGAATGTCACCCCTGATTCTTTCTCAGATGGTGGCGATTTTGACACTGTAGAGGATGCGTTGGCTCAGGTTGAGCGTATGATTGCCCAGGGAGCTGCCATTATCGATGTAGGTGGCGAATCTACAGGACCAGGAGCAGAATTTGTGACCGAGGAAGAAGAGATTGCTCGTATCGTGCCAGTTATTCAGGCTATCAAGGCAAAATATGATGTGCTCATCAGTATTGATACCTATAAGACAGCTACTGCCAGAGCTGCTCTTGAAGCAGGGGCAGATATTCTAAATGACGTCTGGGCTGGACTCTATGATGGTCAGATGCTAGCTTTAGCAGCTGAAAAGAATGTGCCGATTATTCTCATGCATAATCAAAAAGAAGAAGTATACAATGATGTCACAGAAGATGTCTGTACATTCCTCAGTCAACGAGCCCAGGCCGCCTTGGAAGCAGGTGTGGCCAAGGACAATATCTGGATTGATCCAGGCTTTGGCTTTGCGAAAAATGTCCAACACAATATTGACCTGCTAAAAGGTTTGGACAAGGTCGTTGCCTTGGGCTATCCTGTTCTTTTTGGGATTTCTCGTAAGCGTGTTGTGAACTACCTACTAGGTGGGAATACTCAAGCTAAGGATCGCGACCAGGGGACAGCTGCCTTATCTGGCTATGCTGTTACCAAAGGATGTCAGATTGTACGTGTGCATAATGTTGATGCCAATCGTGATATCGTTAAGACTATTTCAGGAATTTTATGATACTAAAAAAAACTCAGTTCAACTGAGCTTTTTTTCTTAGTCTTGAATTGTCCAAACGCTGATAGATTTTTCAGAAACTGGGAAGTCTCCCCATCCGTCTTCGTCAATGGTTACATTATCAGAGCAGTTTCCAAGAATGTCATAGAAGGTTTGTCCAGCCCAATCACTACCAATTTCCATAGACTTGCTGTTAGCAGCATCATTAGAAATCGTTACAGCTAATGGAGCCCCATCTTCGTTGCCAGAGCGTGTCCACCCGATACAGTTAGGGTCATCAAAGTAGTCAGTTTGCTCACCGTAAGCTAGGTCTTTACGAGCGTAGAGCAAGGTATCTAGGCTCTCTTGGAAATTTTCTTGGGCAAATTCACCCTCAATACCATAGTAGTCACCATAAAATAGGCAAGGAAGACCGTCTTCACGGAGAAGGATGAGAGCGTAAGCAGCTGGTTTAAACCATTCTTCAACAGTAGATTCTAGAGCTTGTCCGCGTTGAGTGTCGTGGTTGTCTACGAAGGTCACGGCATGTTCAGGATGATTTTTGACCAAGGAATGATCGAAAATTGTTGTTAAATCATAATCAGCTCCCGCTGTGCTAGCGTTGTGTAGATTGTTGTGGAGGGAAACATCGACGAGGTCAAAACGTTTTTCAATCTTTTCAAGATAGGTATTGTTATCCTCCTCGTTACCATTCCAAAATTCACCAAAGACATAGAAATCCTGACCTTGTTTTTCTTTGACATCGCGAATAAAATTACGCATAAAGAAAGAATCAATGTGCTTAATGGCATCCATTCGGAATCCTTGAACGCCTGTTGTTTCAACGAACCAATCTGCCCATTCGTAAATATTTTCAATAACTTCAGGGTGTTTATAGTCTAGGTTGGCATACATAAGGTAGTCGAAGTTACCATTTTCGTTGTCAACCAAGTCGTTGTCTGCCCAGCCTTTGTTGTCACCTTGGATAAGATAGATACCACTTTTATTACGTTTGGCATCGAAGTCGGTTCCGTTAAAGTGGTACCAGTGCCATTCAAAATCGTTGTAGGCTTTATTTCGTCCGTCAAAGGTGAAATGTGTCCAGCCTTCGATTTCAAATGGTTCGCTGATCTCTTGGGTACGGTCTTCTGGGTCAACTTCGACCACTTCGAAGGTCTCAAGTTTATCCGCTGCCGCCTTGTGATTAAGCACAACGTCGGCCATAGGTACAATACCAACTTCTTTGAGTTGGTTGATAGCATTGAGATATTCTTCTTTGAGGCCGTATTTGGTGCGGACTGTTCCTTTTTGGTCGAATTCTCCAAGGTCAAAGAGGTCATAGACTCCGTAACCAACATCATCTTTGTTTGTAGCTTTATAAGCGGGTGGCATCCAAACGTGGCTGATGCCTAGGTCTGCTAAATGTTGGGCATCTTTAGCCAAATTGTTCCAGTGTTGACCGTCACTTGGGAGATACCATTCAAAGTATTGCATTGCGGTTTGATTTGTCATAGTTTTTTCCTTATTAGTTGAGATAGTCTTGCTTATAATTCAGGAGTTTCTTTTTAGCTCCTGTGTCTATATTTTACCAAATTAGAAGAATTATGCAATCGATTGCATAAAGTGTAAATACACTAACTTCAGATTTGTCTAAAATATCATACTAATTAGAGACCAACTTTTCAACCGTTTTGTGCTAGAATAAAGAAGAGTCTAGTGTCTTAAGGAGAAACTATGGATAAAATTATTTTAAATGGTTGCCGTTTTTATGGTTATCACGGGGCTTTTGCTGAGGAGCAGACCCTAGGGCAAATTTTTGTGGTTGATTTGGAATTGACTGTTGATCTAACTAAGGCCTCACAGAGTGACAATCTAGATGATACGGTTCACTATGGTTTGGTTTTCGAAGCCGTGCAAAAACAAGCGGAAGATAAAAAGTACATTTTGATTGAGCGTTTGGCGGGTGCGATTTGTGAGGATCTATTTGCCCAATTTACACCAATTCAATCTATTAAAGTTCGAATTACCAAGGAAAATCCACCAATTAATGGGCATTATAAGAGTGTTGGTATTGAATTGGAGCGTAGCCGATGACAAGAGTTTATTTGAGTTTGGGATCTAATATGGGTGATCGTCAGGACTATCTCCAAAAAGCTGTGGAGTCCTTGAATGACTTACCTGAGACAGAGGTTAAAGCAGTATCTTCCTATTATGAGACGGCTGCTTGGGGATTAACAGAGCAGGCTGATTTTTTGAACCTTGCCTTGGTCTTAGAGACTCAGTTGCCAGCTGAAGCCTTACTAAGGTCATGTCAGCAGATTGAAAAAGACCTTGATCGCGTTCGTCATGAGCATTGGGGGCCTCGGACAGTAGATATTGATATTCTTCTATATGGGCAGGAAATCTGGGAGACTGAGCACCTTAAAGTGCCCCATCCTTATATGAGTCAGAGAGCTTTTGTTTTGGTTCCCTTGATAGAAATAGCAGATGATTTGGTTGACCCTAAAACTGGTCAAGCCTACAAAAAATATTTGAGTCAATTAGACACTAGTGATGTCCGCAAATTGGAAGTTATGGACTAGCTTTGCGTGAAATTCCTTGTCGTCAAGATGGGGATTTTTTGCTATAATTAATCTTGGCTTTTTGCTGTATTTTTCTTTTTATTTTTAGGGAAAAATACTAACTCATTTTTAGGTAGTGATAGTAATATGGGGAAGTCTATCACGATACCTACAAAGAAATAAATGTATAGAAAAAGTATGGAAAATAACATGTTAGATGAACTTAAAGAAGATTTAGTGGGAATTGATATTCGTTTCGACGAACCCTTAAAACGTTATACATATACCAAGGTTGGTGGTCCAGCGGATTATTTGGCCTTTCCACGTAACCGCTATGAACTCTCTCGTATTGTCAAATTTGCTAATAAGCATGACATTCCTTGGATGGTGCTCGGTAATGCCAGTAATTTGATTGTCCGTGACGGTGGTATCAGAGGGTTTGTGATTATGTTTGACAGACTTAATGGTATTGCAGTTAATGGTTATCAAATTGAAGCTGAAGCGGGGGCTAATTTGATTGCGACAACCAAGGTGGCTCGTTTCCAAAGTTTGACTGGTTTTGAATTTGCAGCTGGGATTCCAGGTAGTGTTGGTGGTGCCGTCTTTATGAATGCGGGTGCCTATGGTGGTGAGATCGCCCATATCTTGGTTTCTGCTCAGGTTCTTACAAAAGACGGTGATATTCGTACGATTGATGCAAGAGATATGCGTTTTGGTTATCGTCGTTCGGTGCTCCAAGAAACAGGTGAAGTGGTTATTTCAGCTAAATTTAACCTCAAACCAGGAGACTACGAGCAAATCAAGAATGAGATGAATCGTCTTAATCATTTGCGAGAGCTTAAACAACCTCTTGAATACCCGTCATGTGGTTCGGTCTTTAAACGCCCACCAGGTCACTTTGCAGGTCAGCTGATTATGGAAGCCAACCTCAAGGGACATCGTATCGGCGGTGTTGAGGTGTCAACTAAGCATGCTGGTTTCATGGTTAATGTCGATCAAGGAACAGCAAAAGACTATGAAGACCTTATTTCAGATGTTATCGCTAAGGTTAAGGAAAATTCAGGTGTTACACTAGAGCCTGAAGTACGTATCATTGGCGACGAATTAAACTAATAAAACCCTATCCCTATATTTGCTATCCATGGAGGATTTATGACAATTGACTAAACCGATTATTGCCTTTCGAAATGTCTCAAAAGTGTTTGAAGACAGTGGCACACAAGTTTTAAAAGACATCAACTTTGAACTAGAAGAAGGTAAGTTCTATACCCTTCTTGGGGCTTCTGGTTCTGGTAAATCAACGATTTTGAACATCATTGCAGGTCTCTTAGATGCGACCAGTGGTGACGTCCTTTTGGATGGAAAACGTATCAATGATATTCCTATCAATAAAAGGGATGTTCACACCGTTTTCCAATCTTATGCCCTCTTTCCACATATGAATGTCTTTGACAATGTGGCTTTTGCCCTTAAATTGAAAAAGGTGCCTAAAAAGGAAATTGAAGAGCGTGTAGAAGAAGCCTTAAAGATGGTTCAACTAAATGGTTATCAAAAGCGCTCGATTCAAAAATTATCAGGTGGTCAACGTCAACGTGTGGCTATTGCTCGTGCGATTATTAACCAACCCCGTGTAGTCCTTTTGGATGAGCCTTTGTCAGCACTGGATTTGAAACTACGTACTGAAATGCAATACGAGTTGCGCGAATTGCAACAACGTTTAGGGATTACTTTTGTCTTTGTCACTCACGACCAGGAAGAGGCCTTGGCCATGTCGGACTGGATTTTTGTTATGAATGATGGTGAAATTGTTCAATCAGGAACTCCGGTTGATATCTATGACGAACCGATCAATCACTTCGTTGCAACCTTTATTGGAGAATCTAACATCCTACCAGGCGTTATGATTGAGGACTATTTGGTTGAGTTCAATGGGAAACGTTTTGAATCTGTTGATGGAGGAATGCGTCCTAATGAACCTGTCGAAGTGGTGATTCGTCCTGAAGATTTACAGATTACACTTCCTGAAGAAGGCAAATTGCAAGTTCGCGTGGAAACGCAGCTCTTCCGTGGGGTCCACTATGAAATCATTGCCTATGACAATCTTGGTAATGAATGGATGATTCATTCAACCCGTAAGGCGATTGAGGGTGAGATTATCGGTCTTGATTTTACGCCTGAGGATATTCATATCATGCGTCTTAATGAGACAGAAGAAGAATTCGATGCTCGTATTGAAGAATATGTGGAAGTGGAAGAGCATGAAGATGGCTTGATTAATGCCATTGAGGAGGAGCGCTATGAAGAAAACAGCTAGCCTCTTCTCGGTTCCTTACCTCCTTTGGCTCCTACTCTTCGTGGTTGCTCCAGTGCTCATGCTACTCTATCAGTCTTTCTTTGATATCAGTGGCAACTTTACTTTGGACAACTATGGTACCTTCTTTTCCAGTTGGACTTACTTAAGGATGAGTTTTAACTCGGTTCTTTATGCAGCCATCATTACTCTGGTAACCCTTTTCATTTCTTATCCGACGGCATATCTTTTAACCAGACTAAAGCATAAGCAACTTTGGTTGATGTTGGTCATTTTGCCGACCTGGGTCAACCTCCTTCTGAAAGCCTATGCTTTTATGGGGATTTTTGGGCAACAAGGTGGTATCAATGCCTTTCTCGGCTTCTTTGGGATTGCACCCATGCAAATTCTCTTTACGGATTTCTCCTTCATTTTCGTGGCTAGCTACATTGAAATTCCCTTTATGATTCTACCGATTTTCAATGCACTGGATGATTTGGATGAAAATATTGTGAATGCGAGTAAAGATTTGGGAGCCAATGATTGGCAGACCTTTACCAAGGTTATTTTTCCTTTATCGCTTAATGGAGTACGCTCTGGTGTCCAGTCGGTCTTTATTCCTAGTCTCAGCCTCTTTATGCTGACACGCTTGATTGGTGGGAACCGAGTGATTACCCTAGGGACAGCTATTGAACAGCACTTCCTCACGACACAAAACTGGGGAATGGGTGCAACCATTGGTGTTGTTCTTATTGCTGCCATGATTGCGACCATGTGGTTAACAAAGGAGAGACGTCAATGAAAAAATTTGCAAATCTCTATTTAGCTTTTGTCTTTGTTATCCTCTATCTGCCAATCTTCTATTTAATCGCCTATTCTTTCAATAGTGGTGGCGATATGAATAGCTTCACTGGCTTTACTCTGGATAACTACCAGAGCATGTTTTCAGATAGCCGACTCATGTTAATTCTGGCTCAAACCTTCTTTTTAGCTTTCCTTAGTGCTCTTCTGGCGACGATTATTGGTACCTTTGGGTCAATCTTTATCTATGAGAGCAAACAGAAGCAGCAGACTGGAATCTTATCCCTAAATAACGTACTCATGGTTGCACCTGACGTTATGATTGGTGCGAGTTTCTTGATTCTTTTCACCTTGATTGGTTTCCAACTTGGCTTTGTTTCTGTCTTATTGAGTCACATTGCCTTTTCAATCCCAATCGTGGTTCTCATGGTGTTACCACGTCTTAAGGAAATGAATCGAGATATGGTGAATGCGGCTTATGACCTAGGTGCAACCCAATGGCAGATGTTACGTGAGGTTATGTTGCCATACTTGACACCTGGTATTATTGCTGGTTATTTCATGGCCTTTACCTATTCGCTGGATGACTTTGCAGTAACCTTCTTTGTAACGGGGAATGGTTTTTCAACACTTGCTGTGGAAATATACTCACGTGCCCGTAAAGGGATTTCCTTGGAAATCAATGCCCTATCAACGGTTGTCTTCTTGTTCTCTATTCTTCTAGTCATAGGATATTATATGATTACCAAGGAGAGAAAGGAGGAGCACGATGCGTAAACTCTATCAATTTCTGGCAGGGATTTTAGCAATTATTTTCTTCCTTTGGGGAATTTCTGCCTACATGCAAAGTCGTACAGGAAATGCTTCGGACAAGCTTGTTATTTATAACTGGGGTGATTATATTGATCCTGATCTTTTGACCAAGTTCACTAAAGAAACAGGCATCAAGGTCCAGTATGAAACTTTTGATTCCAACGAAGCTATGTATACTAAGATTAAGCAAGGTGGTACGACATACGACATTGCTGTGCCGTCAGACTACACCATTGATAAAATGGTCAAGGAAGACCTTTTGGTGAAGTTGGATAAATCTAAAATCCAGGGCTTTGACCAGATTGGCTCAAGTTTTAAGGGGCTTAGTTTCGATTCTAATAATGACTATTCTATCCCTTATTTCTGGGGGACAGTCGGAATCGTCTATAATACGAAATTGGTGAAAAAAGCACCTCAGCACTGGAATGATCTTTGGTCACCCGAATACAGAAACCAGATTATGCTGGTTGATGGCGCGCGAGAAGTTATTGGTCTTTCTCTCAATAGCTTGGGCTACAGTTTGAATACCAAGAACATGACAGAATTGCGTCTGGCTGAAACTAAACTTAATAGCCTAACACCGAATATTAAAGCTATTGTGGGTGATGAGATGAAGGGCTACATGATTCAAGGTGATGCGGCTATTGGAGTAACCTTCTCAGGGGAAGCCAGTGAGATGCTTGATAAAAATGAGGACCTACGTTATGTTGTCCCATCTGAAGGCTCAAATCTTTGGTTTGATAATCTGGTCATTCCTAAAACTGTGAAGCATGAGAAGGAAGCCTATGCCTTTATTAACTTCATGCTTAAACCGGAAAATGCAGCACAAAATGCTGAATATATCGGTTATGCGACACCTAATGAGGCAGCCAAAGCCTTACTTCCAAAGAGTATTACGGATGATAAAGCCTTTTACCCATCAGAATCAACCATTAAAAACCTTGAAGTCTATAATAACCTAGGTCAAAAGTGGCTAGGAATCTATAACGATATTTACCTTCAAGTTAAGATGTATCGTAAATAAGTTTTTTGAGACCTACGTTTTAGATGCAATCTAAAACGGTTCTTCAAACGATTTTATTTTAAAATTACGGAGAGGCTGAAACGCAATAGTTTCAGTCTTTTTCTTACATCGAAAAGTCTCGCCTGTTGCGTACAAGTCTCTCGATTAACAAGAGTTTCCAAGATTTCAGGAGTGCTGACACATAAGAGATTAAGAAAGTGTCTACTTTGCACTATTCCGAACAAGCCATACTATTTTTTTTGAAAAATTGTGTTACTGTGCTATAATAAAGCAAAGGAATTTTTAATGTTTATTTTGGAGGACTTAACATGCAAGTAGTAGTTTTCTTTTTACTAATTCCCTTCATACTTATCTTGGGAATTCTCATCAGTATGCTTTATGTCGTACGTCAACAGTCAGTAGCTATCGTTGAACGTTTTGGACGCTATCAAAAAATCGCAACGAGTGGTATCCATATGCGTTTGCCATTTGGTATCGATAAAATTGCAGCTCGTATTCAACTACGTTTGCTTCAAAGTGAGATTGTGGTCGAAACCAAGACAAAGGACAATGTCTTTGTTATGATGAATGTGGCTACTCAGTATCGTGTAAATGAGCAAAATGTTACAGATGCTTACTATAAACTCATGCGTCCAGAGGCTCAAATTAAATCATACATTGAGGACGCCCTTCGTTCATCAGTTCCTAAATTGACGCTTGATGAGCTCTTTGAGAAAAAGGATGAGATTGCCCTTGAGGTTCAACACCAAGTAGCAGAAGAAATGACAACTTATGGTTATATCATTGTTAAGACCTTGATTACCAAAGTTGAACCAGATGCTGAAGTTAAGCAGTCTATGAACGAAATCAATGCTGCCCAACGTAAGCGTGTAGCAGCCCAAGAATTGGCAGAAGCTGATAAAATCAAGATTGTCACAGCAGCCGAAGCCGAAGCTGAAAAAGATCGTCTTCATGGTGTTGGTATTGCCCAACAACGTAAGGCTATCGTTGATGGATTGGCTGAATCTATTGCAGAACTTAAAGAGGCTAATGTGGGGATGTCTGAAGAGCAGATTATGTCTATTCTCTTGACTAACCAATATTTGGATACCCTTAATACTTTTGCGGCTAAAGGTAATCAAACCTTATTCTTGCCAAATAATCCAAACGGTGTGGATGATATTCGTACCCAAATTTTGTCAGCCTTGAAAGCAGATAATAAAAATTAAGCACAAAAAGAAGCCAGATCTATACGATCTGACTTTTTTGATTTATTTTTCTAGGAATTGAGCCAAACGAATAACTTCAATCTTATAGCCATCTGGATCAGTGATAAAGTAATACATTTTTGGTTTACCAGGAAGACCTGAGAGGTCTGTAACAGTGTATCCAGCCTCTTTGTGAGCTTGGTGTGTAGCTTCTAAATCATCGACACCAATAGCGATATGACCGTATCCATCTCCTAAATCATAGGCTTCGTGGTCATAATTGTAGGTTAATTCCAACTCGTAATCAGGATCATCTTCGAGTTGCAAGTAGACAAGGGTGAACTTATATTCTGGAAAATCATTTCGACGAGCTTCTTTGAAACCAAGAGCTTCTTTATAAAATTTAAGTGAGGTTTCTAGGTCCTTGACACGGACACAAGTGTGTAGAAATTTAGTCATGTGAGATACTCCTTTTATCTAATTCTGTAAGTTTATGATAGCATTTTGAAACCGTTTTTTCTACTATTAGCTCTTTTATGCTATAATGACGAAAAACAATCTGTGGAGGATGATTATGACGATTTTAGCGATTGATTTTGGAGGAACACAGGTAAAGTCAGCACTTGTTTCAGAGGAGTTTGTCATTGAAAAAAGTCTGCCGACGCAGTCATCTCCACAAACCTTGGACCAAGCTATTGATGTTATTGATTATATAGTTACTTCAGTTGAAGCCAAGCTATCAGGTATTGCTATTAGTGTTCCTGGGACGGTTGATACTGAGGAAGGTGTCATTTATCATGGTGGCTTATTGAGGTTCTTCCATGGTTTTCGTATTAAAGAGGTCCTTGAAGCCAAGTACCATTTGCCTGTAATGGCTCTTAATGATGGTAAAGCGGCAGCCTTGGCAGAGCTAGTCACAGGCCATTTGCAAGGAGTGACCAATGGTGCAGCCCTTGTTTTGGGTTCAGGTCTTGGTGGTGGACTTATAATTAATGGTAAACTTTTTCAAGGAAGTCACTTTCAAGCGGGCGAGTTGACCTTTATTTTACCAGTTCAAATGGAAAAAGTTGAGCCTTCATTGATGCGAGGCATGACTCTGTCAGCTGTAGGTTTAATTACCAAAATTAATGAAGTGTTAGGTAACTCTGACTTAAAGAATGGTTTAGCCGCATTTGAGGCAATCAATGTAGGAGATAAAATGGTCTATCCATTTTTTGAAAGCTATTGCCGTAACTTAGCCATTACCATTTTGAATCTTCAAACCATTTTTGATATGGAAACCTTTGTTATTGGAGGTGGCATTTCAGCCCAGCCTATTCTTATCGAGGAGGTCAACCGCCAGTTTGATAAGGTTCACCATGAGATTGACTTTATTGGTAAAATTATTAAACGTCCGAAGATTGTGGCCTGTCATCATCATAATGGAGCTAATCTGATTGGAGCAGCTTATTTTCTTAAGCAGAAATAAACGGATACTAAAATCAAATGCTGATAAAAATATACATAAAATGCCTAACTTTTTAAAGATGATCGGTTAATTCCGTTCGTTTTTTACTGTTAGGACTTTACAATATTCAGAAAATTCGCTATAATGGGACCATTAAAATTTTGGAGGTGTCTTTATGACAATTTATAATTTCTCAGCAGGACCTGCTACATTACCAAAACCAGTGCTTGAAAAAGCGCAGGCTGAATTGCTTAACTATCAAGATTCCGGTATGTCCGTGCTAGAAATGTCCCACCGTTCTCCAGAATTTGACAAGATCGTTAAAGATGCGGAAGCGACACTTCGTGAGCTCATGGCCATTCCTGATAACTATAAGGTTATTTTCTTGCAAGGTGGTGCTTCAACACAATTTACAATGGTCCCACTTAACCTCGCTCAAGATAAGAAAGCTTACTACCTTGTAGGTGGTTCATGGGGTAAAAAAGCTTATACAGAAGCTGTTAAACTTTCAAAAACCATTCCTTTCGAACCAATTCTTTTGGCCTCTTCAGAAGAAACTGTTTACGATCACATCCCAAGTTTTGACCCAGCAACAATTGATCCAGAAGCTGCCTATGTTCACTTGACAACGAACAATACCATTGAAGGTACAGCTATCTACGATTTGCCTGATACTAACGGTGTGCCAATTGTAGCTGATATGTCTTCAAATATTTTGGCAGCTCGCTACAATGTTGAGGACTTTGCCCTTATCTACGCTGGAGCTCAAAAAAATATCGGACCAGCTGGTGTAACAGTAGTTATCGTTCGTGAGGACTTCCTTAATGACCAGCCACAATTGTCTGCCATGTTGGATTACCGTATTCAAGCTGAAGCAGGATCACTTTACAATACACCACCATGTTTCAACATCTATATTTCAAAACTCGTCTTTGACTGGGTTAAAAATGAAATTGGTGGCGTAGACAAGATGGCTGAAATTCAACGTGAAAAATCAGGTCTTCTCTACGATTACATTGAGTCATCTGATTTCTACACAAACCCTGTCAAAGATGCCAAGGATCGATCTGTCTGCAACATTCCATTCATCACAACAAGTAAAGAGTTGGATGCTAAGTTTGTAGCAGAAGCAGATACTCTTGGTTTCAAGAATATCAAAGGACACCGTTCAGTAGGTGGTATGCGTGCTAGTGTTTATAATGCTTTCCCACGTCAAGGTGTGCTTGATTTGATTGACTTCATGAAGAAATTTGAAGCCGAAAATAAATAATTAGGTAAAGAGATGGAAATTAGACAAGCCTTTCCAAATGAAATTGGGGCTATTATGACTGTCGTTGAGAGTGCTAGAACTGCTTTAGCAGAAGCTGGTAGCACCCAATGGCAAGGAGCTGATGGTTACCCTACTGAAGAAACAATCTTCGACGATGTCCTTAAGGGACAGGCCTATGTAGGACTCATTGATGGTCAAATTGTTTCTTATGCTGCGGTGATTACTGATGGAGACCCTGCTTACGACAAAATCTATGATGGAGACTGGAAACATCACAATAAGCGCTACATTACTTTCCATAGGGTTGCTGTTTTGACTGAGGTTACGGGTCAAAGGGTCGCTCAAACCTTTATTCAAGGTCTTATTGAGGGAACTGATGCTCATGATTTTCGTTGCGACACGCATGAAAAGAATCTTATCATGCAGCATATTTTGGAGAAGCTTGGCTATGTCTATTGTGGCAAGGTCCCTATTGATGGTGAACGTCTTGCTTATCAGAAAATCAAAACCAAGCGTGAGAAAGCCTTTTATCAAGAAGTTGATGAAGCAGCTCACCACGGGATACATTGATTTAAGAGGAATAAAATTATGGTATTTAGTGTAAAAACATATAACAATATTAACCAGATTGGTTTGAAGGAACTTGGAAATCATTTCCAAATTGATGGTGATTTAGCGGAAAATCCAGATGCCTACATCATTCGTAGTCAAAATCTCCATAATACCGTCTTCCCTGACAACTTGAAAGCTATTGCGCGTGCTGGTGCAGGAACTAACAATATTCCAGTTGACGAAGCAACTGAAAAAGGAATTGTTGTCTTCAATACTCCAGGTGCCAATGCTAACGCTGTTAAAGAAGCTGTTCTGGCCTCTATCTTACTCTCAGCACGTGACTATATTGCGGCCAATGCTTGGGTTAACACACTTAGTGGTGACGATGTTCCTAAACAAATTGAAGCAGGGAAGAAACAGTTTGCTGGTAGCGAGATTGCTGGTAAGACCCTTGGTGTTATCGGGCTTGGTGCTATTGGTGCACGTATTGCCAATGATGCTTACCGTTTGGGTATGAAGGTCTATGGTTACGATCCATACGTTTCTATTGAAGCAGCTTGGAATATTTCTCACCATGTAAGACGTGTTTCTGATCTCAAAGAGATTTTTGAAAACTGTGATTATATCACTGTTCACGTTCCATTGACACCTGACACAAAAGGAACTTTCAATGCGGATGCCTTTAACCTTATGCAAAAAGGGACAACTATCATTAACTTTGCCCGTGCAGAGTTGGTAGATAACGATGCCCTCTTTGATGCTTTGGAAACAGGTGTGGTTAAACGTTATATCACCGACTTTGGTACAGAAGAGCTACTTAATAAACCTCATGTGACTGTCTTCCCACACGTTGGAGGATCAACAGGTGAAGCAGAACTTAACTGTGCGATTATGGCTGGTCAAACCATTCGTCGTTTCATGGAAACAGGTGAGATTGTTAACTCTGTTAACTTCCCACGTGTACAACAGGCCTTGAGTGCCCCATACCGTATCACCTTGATTAATAAAAACGTGCCTAATATTGTGGCTCGTATCTCTACAGCGGTTTCTGATTTTAATATCAATATTGATAATATCATCAACCGTTCTAAGGGAGACTATGCCTATACACTTCTTGACCTTGATGAATCAGACAAGTCTAAGATTGATGAATTGGTTGCTAAGTTTGAGGCTAGCGACAATATCGTTCGTGTGCGTTTGATTAAAGGTAAATAATAAGAGTTAATTGACAGGAACAAGAGATTCCTGTCTTTATTGTTATAATAAATATATGTTTTATCGTCAGTATTATTTATCTCCTATTGGACGCTTGTGTTTGGTGGCAAGTGACCAAGCGCTTTATGGCATTTGGTTGGAGGGACAAAAGCATTTTCAGGCAGGTATTAAGGAAGAGGAATTAGTAGACACCTCAAATCCTATCTTGAAAATGACGAGGGATTGGTTAGAGGCTTATTTTAAAGGTAATAATCCAAGTCCAGATACCCTCCCTCTAGCAGATAGAGGGACCTCCTTCCAGTTAAAGGTTTGGTCAGCTTTACAGGACATTCCTTCGGGGCAGAGTAGAACCTATAGTCAGATTGGAAAAGTGATTTCATGTCAATCGGCACAGGCCGTAGGAACTGCTGTTGGTAAGAATCCATGGTTGGTTCTCGTCCCTTGTCATCGGGTTCTTCCTAGTAGTGGTCATATAGGAAAATATGCAGCAGGAGAAGAAGCCAAGCGTTTTTTACTTCATTTAGAAGGCATTAGGTTTGACAAGTCTTAGACAGATATTTTATGCTAGAAAAAAGGAGAAAAACATGTACACTTTTTATGAATATCCCAAATGTAGCACTTGTCGTAAGGCAAAGGCGGAACTCAATCAATTAGGTTTAGATGTTAAATCTATTAATATTAAGGAAAACCCACCTTCGGCTCAGTTTTTAAAAGAGCTTTTGGCAGGGTCAGATTTAGAACTTAAGAAATTCTTTAATACGAGTGGACAATCCTACCGATCTCTAGGATTAAAGGATAAGCTACCAACGCTATCTCTTGATGAAGCTGTTGAACTCTTAGCTTCAGATGGTATGTTGATTAAACGTCCTATCTTGATTAAAGATGGTAAGGTTTTACAGGTTGGTTACCGTACGCCATACCAAGACTTAAATTTATAAAAAATAAGCAAAAAATCTTGCCACAGTAAATAGAAGTATGGTAAGATTAAGACAGTTGCCGCTATAGTTAAATGGTATAATAGAGCAATGGTAATGCTCCGTTCCGAGTTCAATTCTCGGTGGTGGCATCTGTGATAGAGTCCAGCCTTTGGGTTGGATTTTTTTATGTTCAAATGGGCTGATTTATGACTCTCAATTTTTAAAAAGAATTTACTGAAAACTCTTGAAATTCAAAAAAAAAGGAGTAGACTAATAGGTGATTAAACCTAGGAGGCAAGTTGTGAAATACTACGTTCAATTCATGTTGATTTGTTTGTTTGCCGTTATTGGTGAAGCTCTGTCAACATTCTTCAAATTACCTATTCCTGGAAGCATTATTGGCTTATTCTTGCTTCTGATTGCTCTTCAGCTTAAGTGGATTCGTCTACGTCATATACATGCTGTGGCAGAATTTTTAATTGCCAATATGACTATTCTATTTTTGCCAGCAGGTGTCGGTATTATGGAACGTTGGAATGCTATTTCAGCGAATATTGTCCCTATTATTTTGATTATTATGGGAGCCTTGGTTCTTAATATTGTAGTGATTGCAGTAGTCGTCGGTTTCATCAAAAAACATTTTGAAGGTGATTACGAGGAGGTTAAACGTGGCTAATTTTTTTAACACACCCTTGTTTGGGCTAACACTTTCTGTACTAGCTTACACATTAGGGCTATTGATTTATCGCCGTTTCCCTAATCCTTTGACGACGCCTCTTCTTGTATCGACTGCCCTGATTATCGTCATTTTGCACTATACAGGAATTTCCTACAAGGATTACTATGTCGGTGGCTCTTATCTTAACAGTTTGATTATTCCTTCAACAGTCGCGCTAGCAGTTCCTTTTTATAAAAATCTACACCTCATGCGCCATCACTATAAGAGTATTCTAATTGGATCAACGGTTGCTTGTGTTCTAAATACGACTTACACGGCCTTGATTGCTAAGCTTTTTGGAATGGATTATTTTTTGGCTATTTCGCTCTTTCCTAAGTCTGTAACGACTGCCATGGCTGTGGGAATTTCGGAAAAAATGCAGGGGATTACGACGGTAACCTTGGTTGTAGTTGTTATTACGGGTATCTTAACCTCTGTCTTAGGTCCTGTCTTTCTAAAAATGATTGGGATTAAAGACCCAGTCGCTATCGGACTTTCACTAGGAGGAACCGGACACGCTGTAGGTACAGGAACTGCCTTCAGATATGGTCAAGTTGCAGGTGCCATGGGTGGTCTCTCAATCGCTGTAACAGGGATTCTATATGTCTTTATTAGTCCTATTGTGGCGAGTTTGATTCTGAAATAAAAAATTAAGGTTTGGATAGGGTTTCCAAGCCTTTTTAGCTGTGAAAAGCAAGCAAAATCTGACCTTTTATGTTATAATTAAGGTTATGAATTATGGAGATTATATCTGGGATTTGGGTGGTACCTTGTTGGATAATTACCAGGTATCAACCCAAGCCTTTCTAGCAACTTTAGAACAATTTGAGCGTACAGCAGAACCTCAAGCAGTCTATGATGCCCTTAAGGTATCAACGAGCACTGCCATTGCTATGTTTGCGCCTGATATAGCTGATTTTCGAACCTTATATAAGCAGGAGGAAGCCAAGCATTTACAGGAACCTGTTCTTTTTGAAGGTGCTAGGGCTGTCCTAGCTAAGATTGTGACAGAGGGTGGGCGTAATTTTTTGGTTAGCCACCGTAATCACTTGGTGCTAGACATCCTTGATAAAGCAGAAATTGCCTCTTATTTTACAGAGGTTGTAACTTCTGAAAATGGTTTTGCTAGAAAGCCGAGTCCAGATAGTTTCCTTTATTTAATTAAAAAATACGATATTAAACACGGCTTGGTCATTGGTGACCGCCAGATAGATATAGAGGCAGGAAAAGTAGCGGGTCTGGATACCTTGCTTGTTGACGGCCATAAATCATTATTGGAGATTGTGACATAAATGACTGATGAATTAAAAAATCTTGAAGAAAAAGCGCAAGAATATGATGCCAGCCAGATTCAAGTCCTAGAGGGACTTGAAGCGGTACGTATGCGCCCGGGTATGTATATTGGCTCAACCTCAAAAGAGGGATTGCATCATTTGGTATGGGAGATTGTCGATAACTCAATCGATGAGGCCTTGGCTGGTTTCGCCACTCATATTCAAGTCTTTATTGAGCCGGACAATTCTATTACGGTTGTCGATGATGGTCGTGGTATTCCAGTCGATATCCAAGAAAAAACTGGCCGTCCTGCGGTAGAAACTGTCTTTACAGTACTTCACGCTGGTGGTAAATTCGGCGGAGGCGGTTATAAGGTCTCTGGTGGTTTACACGGGGTTGGTTCTTCGGTCGTTAATGCCCTCTCAACACAACTTGATGTTAAGGTTTATAAAAATGGCCATATCCACTTCCAAGAGTATAAACGTGGGGTAGTGGTAGCAGATTTGGCAGTAATTGGGGAAACAGAGAAACATGGTACGACTGTTCACTTTACGCCAGACCCAGAGATTTTCCAAGAGACAACCGAGTTTGATTTTGGAAAATTGGCTAAACGTATCCAAGAATTAGCCTTTTTGAACAAGGGGCTCCGTATCTCTATCACAGATAAGCGTGAAGGTCTCGAACAAGAGAAACATTATCACTACGAAGGTGGTATCACATCTTATGTGAAATACATCAATGAAAACAAGGATGTTATCTTTGATGAACCTATCTACACTGATGGTGAGATGGATGGTATTTCGGTTGAAGTTGCTATGCAATACACAACTGGCTATCATGAAACAGTGATGAGTTTTGCAAACAATATTCACACCCATGAAGGTGGTACTCACGAACAAGGTTTCCGTACAGCCTTAACGCGTGTCATTAATGACTATGCGCGTCAGAATAAGATTCTCAAAGAAAAAGATGATAATTTGACAGGGGATGATGTTCGTGAAGGTTTGACTGCTATCATCTCTGTTAAACATCCAAACCCACAGTTTGAAGGTCAAACTAAGACCAAGCTTGGAAACTCTGAAGTGGTTAAGATTACCAATCGTCTCTTCAGTGAAGCTTTGAGTCGCTTCCTCTTGGAAAATCCTGCAATCGCTAAGAAGATTGTTGAAAAAGGGATTTTGGCTTCTAAGGCTCGTATCGCCGCTAAGCGTGCCCGTGAAGTGACACGTAAGAAGTCAGGTCTTGAAATTTCTAACCTTCCAGGGAAGTTGGCAGACTGTTCATCGAATAATGCTGAAATGAATGAACTTTTCATTGTCGAAGGGGACTCAGCCGGTGGATCTGCTAAATCAGGTCGTAACCGTGAATTCCAAGCTATTCTGCCAATTCGAGGTAAGATTTTGAACGTTGAAAAGGCTAGCATGGATAAGATTCTAGCCAATGAAGAAATTCGTTCTCTCTTCACAGCTATGGGAACAGGTTTTGGAGCTGAATTTGATGTCAGCAAGGCTCGTTACCACAAGTTGGTAATCATGACCGATGCCGATGTCGATGGGGCTCACATCCGTACTTTGCTTCTGACTTTGATTTACCGCTTTATGCGTCCAGTCTTGGAAGCAGGCTATGTCTACATTGCTCAACCACCAATTTATGGGGTTAAGGTTGGTTCTGAGATTAAAGAATACATCCAACCAGGTGTCGATCAAGAAGACAAATTGCGTGCTGCTCTTGAAAAGTATAGTGTGGGACGTTCAAAACCTACAGTTCAACGTTATAAAGGTTTGGGTGAAATGGATGACCACCAACTTTGGGAAACAACCATGGACCCTGAAAATCGTTTGATGGCACGTGTTTCTGTGGATGACGCTGCAGAAGCAGATAAGATTTTCGATATGCTGATGGGAGACAAGGTTGAACCTCGCCGCGAATTTATCGAAGAAAATGCCGTTTACAGTACTCTAGATATCTAATATTCTTTTAGAAAAGGGTGCAATGCTAGGATAACTATGATATAATCGTAATGTTATTCTACATTTATGAACATAATAGACGATTAAGGAGAAACTATGTCTAGCGGAATTGTTTTACTGATTGTAGTGGTAGTTATACTCGTAATTATCGCTTACTTAGTCGGTATTCTTATTAGAAAACGAAATGATTCGCGGATTGCACAGCTTGAAGAACGCAAGCAAAAATTGTTTGACTTGCCAATTAACGAAGAAATTGAAGAAGTTAAAAAGCTTCACTTGATTGGACAAAGTCAAACAACATTCCGTGAATGGAATCAGAAATGGATTGATATCTCGACAAATTCATTCGCAGATATTGAAAATCATATTTTTGAAGCTGAAAATATGAACGATACCTTCCATTTCTTCAAGGCTAGTGGTGAAATCAATAATATTGAGAGTCAGTTAGATCTTGTGGAAGAAGACATTAAGTCTATCCGTGAGGCGCTCTCAACCTTGAAAGAACAAGAAGAAAAGAACAGTGCTCGCGTTAAACACGCACTTGACTTGTACGAAGAGTTGCAAAATTCTATCGAGGAAAACTCTGATAATTTTGGCTCTACTATGAGTGAAATCAATAAACAGCTTAAAAACATTGAAGCAGAGTTTGCTGAATTCGTGACTCTTAACTCATCAGGTGACCCTGTTGAGGCATCAACCATTTTGGACCGTGCAGAGGAGCATACTATTGCTTTGGGTCAAATTTCAGAGAAGATTCCAGCCATTGTAGCTAAGTTGGAAGATGATTTCCCAGATCAGTTGGATGATTTGGAATCTGGCTACCGCAAGTTGATTGAGCAAAATTACCACTTCCCTGAGAAAAATATCGAACGTCGCTTCCAGGAAATTCGTGAAGCTATCCGTTCAAACTCAAGTGAGTTGGTTTCTCTTGATCTGGATCGTGCGGAAGAAGAAAACGCTGAGATTCAAGAAAAAATTGACAATTTGTATAGCATTTTTGAACGTGAAATTGCATCGTACAAGGTTGTTATGCGTCAAAAGAAAATTTTGCCAGATTATCTCAAGCATGCTAAAGAAAACAACAAGAAACTTCAAGAAGAGCTTGAGCGTCTCATGTTGACTTACATCTTCGATGAAACATATGCGGCAGATGTTCGTAGCTTTGCATCTGATATTTCAGGTGTGGAGACGGCTGTTCTTCCAACTCTTGAAAATTTTGAAACTCAGGTAAAACCATTCTCAGAACTTGAGAAAATCTTTGAAAAGAGTCTTAATACCTTGTCAGCTGTTGAAAACGGTCAGGTTGAGGTCTTTGAAAATCTTCTGGCTATTGAGAAAAACGAAGCTAAAGCACGTGAAGAGCTTGATGTTTATGTTAATAAATTGCATGTTATCAAGCGTTACATGGAAAAACGTAACCTGCCAGGTATTCCTCAGTCCTTCTTGAGTGTATTCTTCTCAACTAGTGCTCAAATTGAGGCCCTTATGGACGAACTTAGCCGTGGCCGTATTAATATTGATGCGGTAATGCGTTTGACAGAAACATCTAAAAACGCCATTGATCATTTGGAAGAGACTGCTTACTTGGTTGTTCAAAATGCAACCTTGACTGAGCAACTCTTGCAATACTCAAACCGCTACCGTTCGTTCGAACCTGCTGTTCAAAGTAGCTTTGAGCATGCACTTAAATTGTTTGAGGTTGATCATGATTATGATGCATCTTTGGAAGAAATCTCTTATGCCTTGGAAACAGTTGAACCAGGTGTGACAGATCGTTTTGTATCATCTTACGAGAAGACACGCGAACAAATTCGTATGTAAGAGAAAGATTCTGGACTACGGTCCAGAATTTTTTGTAAGGTCCGTTTTTCATTTCATATTTGAATTAAATCTAGTGAAGGCTTATATAGACATCGAAGAATCGAGGTAATTATGTCAGAAGTTAAAGGTTTATTAGTTATGGACGTAGATTCTACGCTAGTCCAAGAAGAAGTTATTGATTTATTGGGAGAAGAAGCAGGCGTTGGTCAAAAGGTTGCTGAAATCACAGAGCGTGCCATGCGTGGAGAATTGGATTTTAGACAGGCCTTGAATGAGCGTGTGGCGACCCTCAAGGGATTGCCAGAGAGTATATTTGACAAGGTCTACGCCCGTATTCATTTCAACAAGGGAGCCAAGGAACTTGTAGATGAACTCCACGCCCGTGGCTTTAAGGTAGGCTTGGTTTCTGGAGGTTTCCATGAGACTGTGGATAGACTAGCAGTTGAAGTAGGAATCGATTATGTTAAGGCTAATCACCTAGAGGTGGTTGACGGTGTCTTAACTGGTAAGGTCTATGGTGACATTGTCACCAAAGATGTCAAGGTAGCCAAACTCAAAGATTGGGCAGCAGAAAATGGTCTCGAACTCTCGCAAACCATTGCTATGGGTGATGGAGCCAATGATTTGCCTATGATTAAGACAGCTGGCATAGGTATCGCCTTTTGTGCCAAACCAATTGTCCGTCAACCAGCTCCTTACCAAATCACAGAACCAGATTTGTATAAGGTGATTGAGATTTTGGATGAGGTTAAGAAATAGTAGCTATAAAAAGAGTCCTTTGGATAATTCCAAGGGACTTTTGGGGCAACAAAAAAGCACCGAATCGGTGCCACTTTTTTCAAGTTGTATACGGACTAAGCCTTATTTTAACTTTGCTGTATTGTTTTAAATGGTTTCAATACCTTTGTTATAACGATTTTCGGTTGACTTCTCTTAAAACTCATCTTATCATAGAGGAGCATAGTATTGAAATGGGGGAAGAGACATGTTATACGAATATCCAGCGATTTTTCACACGATTGAGGAAGGTTATCAAATTAGTTTTCCTGATTTTGGTCGTAGCATTAGGGCAGATTCTTTACCTCTTGCCATGACAAAAGCGTCTGTGTTCTTATCACATATTATTAAGGGGTATGGAGATAAGGCTTTACCTGAGCCGACTGCGGTAAGTAGCATTCCTAATGAGGAAGAGCTCGTCGTGTTAATCCAAACAGAGCTTGATTAAGACTAAAAACTCTCGGAAGATTAATTCCCGAGAGTTTTAGGTTTTATTGGCCACATAGACGCCCAAGACGACTAAAATTCCTGCAAAAATTTGTAAATGCGAGAAGGGTTCTCCTAAGACAACGACAGCCGCTAGAATTGAGATAATTGTCGAAATCCCAATAAAGGATGCTGTTCGGTTAACCCCGATAGTTGCGATGGCAAAATTTGATAGAAGATAGCCCAGAACACTGCATCCCAAGCCTTGATAAAGGATGGTGATAGTGAATTTTGGATTGGTCACAGGGAGTAGCAAGAGCTCTTTCAAATCGCCTGCTAGAAAGCCTTGGCTGAGAGCAAAGAGTCCAAATGTCAGGCAACCACTGGCAAGCATATAATAAGTAATCTCAAGGCTACTGAATTGACTAGCCCTTTCAACATCAACGCAATACAGGGCGTAGGAGACAACTGCTAGACCTAGAATCAAGTAGCCCACCAGGGAGAAGTGGGTAGAACCGCCAGCAGCAAAGACAGCAATGATAATACCGATGAGGGTTGTAATGACACCGACCACTTGCCAACGACTTGGCCATTCTTTCAAAATAAGACTAGACATGATAAGGGCAACGACTGGGATGCAGGCGAGAAAGGCTCCACTTTCAGAGGCAGTAGTCATCCGAATCCCAATCGTTTCGCAGATAAAATAGATAATAGGATTAAGAATGGCAATACGTGTCAGAGGTTTAAGATTTCTACCGTTAATTGTTATCCGACGTCGACTGATGAGAAAATAGAGGTTAATAAAAAGGAAGGCTGTGACAAAACGCCAAGAGATTAAAGCCAGGTCACTGACCTGTGCTGTAATAGATTTGGTAAATATAAAACTGAGCCCAAAGAGAATCTCACAAGTCGCTGCAGCCAAACATCCCAAGATGATTTTATTTTTCATTGTCTCACCTCCTGAATTTGGATTTCCACGCCTATTATAGCACTTTCAGGAAGCGTTTACATCAATTTAAATCTAAAAAATAGACTAGCAGAATAGCTAGCCTTTTTTATCTTATTTAGTTACCAATTGAAACAGTTCCGTCTGATCCGACTTTGACGTTTGTACCGTCTTGGCTATTAACTTCGACTGAACCATCTTGACCAACTGTTGCGCTGTTACCTTCGCTATCGTTAGCTTCTACAGTGTTGTTGCCGTTTGTTTTTGCTGAGTTACCGTTTCCGTCGCTGACTTCAGTTGATCCATCTTTGTTGACTTTTACTGAAGCACTTGAATCAGTTGAAGAAGATTCTTTGGTCACCTTGCTTGATGATGGTGCTGAAGATGACGAGTCAGTTTTGTCTTTAGGGTTGCCACATGCTGCTAAGGTCAACAAGGCAAGAACTGAGACAGAGGCTAAAGTTAATTTAGAAAATGTTTTCATAATAGACTCCCTTTTTTCTTAATAAATTCATTTTAAATGAAAAACCAAAATTTTAAAAGCGCTCCCAGTCGTTTTTACTCAACTGGAATCCCTAGGTAATATCAGTGTTGTACAAGACTAATCTATTGGAAAATAAGAGTTAAAAACCCTTACGCTTTCTGTTTTTTTGATAGATATTTCAAATCGTTCAGCTCGGTCCTTAGGCCTCTCTTTGTTATAATAATAAAAACAGATTGAGGTGATATGATGTATCAAACAACAATTAAAGGTGACAAACGATTCCATTCACTTTCAGAGGGGTATGGAGCACCTGTAGAACTTTTTGGCTATACGGAAGATGGGGAAACACCTATGAGCCTGGTGAATATTGCTTTGGCTTCTTGCGTGACCATGTGTCTACAGAGTTATTTTGCCAAGTATCAGGGAATTGAGGAGCTTGCTATTCAGGTTGATTCCAACTATGAAGAAGGGCATTTCACACTTGCGATTCATTTACCTAAGGATCTGATTTTGGAAAATGAACAAGAACTCTTGGCTTTTGTGGATAATTATTGTCGAGTGAAGAAGCTTTTTCGTGAAGATATTAAGGTTGATATTAGCTTAGCTAAATAAGCTTGTTATCCTTTATGAACTTCGTGTTATACTAGTAGATAAAGACGTGTCATTTCACTAGGTGTGGAATGAGCAACGATAGGAGGGCTTGCTATGGAAGACAAACTACATGAGATCCGTGTATTTGAGAATTTTCAAGAAGAACTATTTGAAACGGGACATGTTATCGTGATAACTAAGGTAGTCGAGAAGTCCCTGAATTATTTTGGTAATGCTCATGGGGGATATCTGTTTACGCTTTGTGACCAGGTCGCAGGGCTCGTAGCCATTTCAACAGGTGACTATGCGGTGACGCTTCAGTCTAATATCAATTATCTCAAGGCAGGGCATTTGTCTGACCAACTCAAGATTGAGGGATTGTGTGTTCATAATGGCAAGACGACCAAGGTGGTGGAAGTTGTCATTACTAATCAGGAAGAGAAAATTCTTACAAGGGCTACATTTACTATGTATGTGACAGGCTCGGTCGAGGAATAGAAAAGGAGCGTTTATGTCAGATTTTCAAACCATGGATGACTTTGCGGTCTTTGTTAATGACTACCTGACACCAAACCAACTGGGCGTTCAAGCATATTCCTATGCATCTGACCAGCAGGAGCTCTCTCTTCTGGTGACCATTGACGATTATGAGATGATGTGTCGTTGGCATGCTGTTTGGACTTTTTCAGGTTTACACCAGGCCTTCTTTCAGTCTGTAATGGACACTGACAACACCTTTTCAATTGATAGTGATAGCTTGGCTATGAAGGCTCGTTTAAGAGATCAAGAGCTCTTGTTTAAGGCAAACGGGCTTGAGATGGTGGTTGTCGATTTGCCTGAACCTCTTTTTCGTTTAGCTGATGTGTCTTTTAACGAAGGAGGAAAGCACTTTACCTATCTTTGTGAAAATCAAAGTGTTGCAGCAGAAGATTGGGTCTTGGTTCCTATAGGCTCTGGTAATGCCGAAAAAGAAGCATTTGTAGAAAAGATTTCCTATGTCCTAGCGGACGAGGTTCCAGTTGAGCTGACAAAACTGAAAAAGGTGATTCAAAAGTTGGATTTAGTAACCGTTCGTTATGATGTGAGGATTGTTCGGAAGGGATTTTTGAGTTTTTCAGGGATGGCTTTTGAAGGCGAGGAATTAGGTAAGCCAACAGACTTCCTTTGGGTACCTTTTTTAGCAGAACAAGATGATTTGTCTGTTTCTACCTATGGCATTCGGATCAATGATGGCAGTCGCAAGACTTATGTAACAGCCTTGGCTGGTGAGGATGATAGTATGGAAATGATTGCTCTAGCACCAGCTACTTATGCGGTATTTAAACTTAGAGGGCCTGCAACGGCAGCTGTTTGGGAGAGTTTTCACTATGCTAAGAACCATTTTGAAATGATTGACCAGCCCACTGTAGAGGTTTATCTGCCAGGAAATCGTCAGGCTGAAGATTATGAGATGGAAGTTTGGATTCCAATAAAGGAGGAAGTTTAGATGCGTCTGGATAAGTTTTTGGTAGACTGTGGTGTCGGGAGTCGTAGTCAGGTCAAGACCTTTCTAAAAAAGAAGCAAGTGACTGTAAATGGTCAAGTGGAGACGTCACCTAAGGCTCAGATTGATGAGAATAAAGACCGAATTGCTTACTTGGGTCAGGAGCTGACACATGAGACCTTTGTTTACTATCTTTTAAATAAGCCTCAGGGTGTCATTTCAGCAACAGAGGATGCCCGTCACAAGACAGTGCTCGATTTACTCGATGACACAGCAAGACATAAGCAAGTTTTTCCAGTTGGTCGCTTGGATATTGACACTCATGGTCTTCTTCTATTGACCAATAATGGTGACTTAGCTCACGCCATGCTATCTCCAAAGAAACATGTGGACAAGATTTATCAAGCCAAGGTGGATGGTATCATGGATCAGGAGGATATTCTGGCTTTTGAAAAAGGGATTGAACTCAAAGACCACACTTGCCAACCAGCTAAACTAGAGATTGTATCCGTAGATAGGGATGCTGGGACTAGCTTGGTTCAGATTACCATTGCTGAGGGAAAATTCCATCAGGTTAAGCGTATGGTAGCTGCTTGTGGTAAGGAAGTGACAGAGTTACAACGTATGAGTATGGGGCCTTTAAGTCTGCCAGATGATTTAGAACTTGGTGCTTGGCGACGTTTAACCGAGGAGGAGTTGGAAGCTTTAGCTGTTTTTGGAATTCCTTTGGCTTAAGCTAGTTAAGAGTTGCGAAATGGGAAGATTTTTGTTACTATTATTGTGAAATAATAGAAGAAAAAACGAGGTAAATTCAAGTGGCATTTGGAGATAACGGACCACGTAAGAAATCATTTTTTGAACGTCTAACAGTATTGGTCGTTTTGATTATGCTATTAGTAACAGTTGGGGCATTGATTTTCCAAGCAGTCGCAGCTGTCCTTTAAGACGCTATCAAGCGTTTTTTTGTGTCTGTCAGAAATTCTCTCATATGAGAATGTCTTGTTATAGGACACATGAATCAGAAAGAGAGATATAGAGATGAGTATGTTTTTAGATACAGCCAAGATTAGTGTCAAAGCTGGTCGTGGTGGTGACGGGATGGTCGCTTTCCGTCGTGAGAAATATGTACCCAATGGCGGTCCTTGGGGCGGTGACGGTGGTAAGGGTGGCTCAGTCATTTTCAAGGTTGACGAAGGCTTGCGTACCCTTATGGATTTCCGTTATAACCGTAAATTCAAGGCTAAGAATGGCGAAAAAGGGATGACCAAGGGAATGCATGGTCGAGGTGCTGAAGACCTCATCGTTAGCATCCCGCCAGGTACGACAGTTCGTGATGCTGAGACTGGCAAGGTTATTACTGATTTGGTTGAAGATGGCCAAGAGTTTGTCATTGCTCACGGTGGACGTGGTGGTCGAGGAAATATCCGTTTTGCAACACCTCGTAACCCTGCTCCTGAAATCGCTGAAAATGGTGAACCAGGTGAAGAACGCGAACTTCAATTGGAATTGAAGATTTTGGCTGATGTTGGTTTGGTTGGTTTCCCATCTGTTGGTAAATCAACGATTCTCAGTGTGGTAACGGCAGCAAAACCAAAGATTGGTGCCTATCATTTTACGACAATTGTTCCTAACTTGGGAATGGTCCGTACTAAGTCAGGTGAGAGCTTTGCTATGGCTGACCTTCCAGGATTGATTGAGGGGGCTAGTCAGGGTGTTGGTTTGGGAACGCAGTTCCTTCGCCACATTGAGCGTACACGTGTTATCCTCCATGTGATTGACATGTCAGCGAGTGAAGGACGTGATCCTTACGAGGATTATCTTCAGATCAATAAAGAGTTGGAAACTTACAACTTACGCTTGATGGAACGCCCACAAATTATTGTGGCTAATAAGATGGACATGCCTGAGGCTGAGGAAAACTTGAAAGAGTTTAAGGAAAAATTGGCTGCTAACTACGATGAATTCGATGAGTTGCCACAAATTTTCCCAATTTCAAGTTTGGCTCACCAAGGTTTGGAAAATCTCTTAGAAGCTACTGCAAAATTGCTTGATGAGACCGACGAATTCTTGCTTTATAGCGAAGATGATATGGAACAAGAAGAAGTTTACTACGGCTTTAACGAGGATGAACGTCCATTTGAAATTAGCCGTGACGACGATGCCTCATGGGTACTTTCTGGTGAGAAACTTGAAAAACTCTTTGTCATGACTAACATGGAACGTGACGAATCTATTATGAAATTTGCTCGTCAATTGCGTGGTATGGGAGTTGATGAAGCGCTTCGTGAACGTGGCGCCAAGGATGGGGACATTGTTCGTATCGGTAACTTCGAATTTGAGTTTGTGGATTGACGTTGAAAGACTCTCTAAGTGCTAAAGCACTTGCTAGTCTACGGCAGTCGCTATGACGAACTGCCTATCAACCTCACTAACTGCGTAAAGTCGGTATAATCGACCGACTTTCCTTCGTGTCGTTACCATGAAAGACTCTCTAAGTGCCTAGCACTTGATAGTTTACGGCAGCCGCTATGGCGGATTGCCTATCAACCTCACTAACTGCACAAAGTCGGTATAATCGACCAACTTTCCTTCGTGTCGTTACCATGCAAGACTCTCTAAGTGCCAAGCACTTGCTAGTCTACGGCAGTCGCTATGGCGAACTGCCTATCAACCTCACTAACTGCGTAAAGTCGGTGAAATATAAAAATATTGAAATAAGAGGTTTACAATGGGAGATAAACCGATATCCTTCAGGGATAAAGATGGGAACTTTGTTTCTGCGGCCGATGTTTGGAATCCAAAGAAACTTGAAGAACTCTTTACGCGCTTAAATCCTAACCGAAAACTCCGTCTTGAGCGTGAACGTTTGGCAAGGGAAGAAGCAGCAAAACACCCTGAATTAAATGAAGAAACAGAGCAAGTCTAGCACTTGCTCTGTTTTTTTTCTTATCCAAATTGGTAATCAAAAACAGCTACTCTAGCAAGAGTAACTGTTGTGATGATTAAGCGTTTAGAACCTTGTCCAAGAATTCTTTCAAACGTGGGTGTTGTGGGTTATCGAAGATTTGATCTGGCGTACCATCTTCGAGGAACTCACCGTCCGCAGTAAAGATAACACGGTTAGCAACCTGACGGGCAAATCCCATTTCGTGAGTAACGATAATCATGGTCATACCTTGCTCTGCCAATTCTTTCATAACGTTAAGAACGTCTCCGACCATCTCAGGGTCAAGGGCAGAAGTAGGTTCGTCAAAGAGCATGATGTCAGGATTCATCGCCAAACCACGTGCAATTGCCACACGTTGCTTTTGCCCACCTGACAAGCTATCAGGTGTAGCATCGGCTTTGTCAGCAAGTCCAACACGATCAAGAAGATCCATAGCTAATTTATCAGCTTCTTCCTTGTTCATACGTCCAAGTTCAACAGGTGCAAATGTTACGTTTTCAAGGACTGTCATGTGTGGGAAGAGGTTGAAATGTTGGAAGACCATTCCGATATTTTCACGGGCTTTGTCAAGGTCTGTCTTAGGATCTGATAATTCATAGCCATCAACGACTACTTTACCAGATGTCACTGTCTCAAGTAGGTTAAGCGTACGAAGGAAGGTTGATTTACCTGAACCTGAAGGACCGATGATACATACAACGTCACCTTCGTAGAATTTGGCGTCAATGCCTTTAAGGACTTCATTGTCGCCGTATGATTTGTGCAAGTCCTGCACATCGATTTTCAATTCAGCCATTATTTAAGTCTCTTTTCTAGTCGTTTAGCCAATTTCGTTAAGCATGTGATGATAACCAAGTAAAGGAGGGCCAAAATCGCATACATACGGAATGATTGGTAGTTACGAGCAATGATGATTTTACCAGTTTGGAAGAGTTCAACCAGACCGATAGCTGATACGATAGTCGTATCTTTCAATGAGATAACAAATTGGTTGATGAAGTTTGGCAACATCAAGCGAACCGCCTGTGGCAAGATAACCTTACGCATTGTTGTATTGTAAGGAACACCCAAGCTTCGGCTGGCTTCCATCTGACCAATAGGGACAGCTTCAATACCACCACGCACGATTTCGGCAATGTAAGCACCACCGTTAAGTGAGAGGGCGATTGTTGCTGCCACAAAATCATTGATTGGTGACTGGTGACCAGTGATATTTTCAATCAAGTTAGGAATACCCCAGTAGATGAAGGCTGCAACGATCATCAATGGGATACCACGAACCACGTCGACAAAGACTTGTGAAATCACACGAAGTGTCTTGTTTGGTGCAACTGCCATCATACCGAAGATAACACCGATAATCATGGCAATAGCAAATGAAAGAAGGGTCAAACCAAGGGTAATTCCAAGACCTTGGAGAAGTTGTTTGTAGTTGTTTTTAATCAAGCCTACGATGGTTGTTTCATCGGTAGCTTTTTTTGTGCTTCCTTCTTTTGATTTGTTGCTATCGAGGTATTTATTGATAATCTTATCGTAAGTACCATCTTTCACGATAGCAGCCAAACCATTGTTGAACATTTCAATCAACTCAGGATTAGCACCTTTTTTAACAGCAAAGCCGACTTCACCAGTAGCAATACCTTCGATAGGTGTTGTAAAGTTACGCCCTTGTTGGATAGCGTATAGAAGAACGGCTTCATCATCCATAAGAGCATCGATTGAACCAGAGTTCAAGCTGTCGTACATAGTAGAAGCTTCATCGTAAGCACGAACAGTAAAGCCATATTCACCAGCATGGTCTTCCAACCATGAGTAAGATGACGTACCATTTTTAGCTCCTACAGTCTTACCTTTAAGATCCTTGTAAGATTTAACCTTACTTCCTTTAGCTACAGCCAAACGAATGTTTGATGTGTAGTAAGGATCTGAGAAGTCGAAGATTTGTTTACGAGCATCAGTGATGGTCATACCAGCCAATACGGCATCAGCTTGGCTAGATTGTACAGCATTAAGTGATGCATCGAAACCAGGGTTTGTCAATTTGACATTGAAACCTTGGTTTTTAGCAATGGCATTGATGATATCGACATCGATACCTACATATTTACCTGAACCATTTTGGTATTCGAATGGAGCAAAAGATGAGTCCATTGAGATAGTGTAGGTTTCCTTAGCAGGAGTGGCTTTTGCGTTGGCATCACCAGTCAATTTAAGATCTGCTGAAGGTTTTGATGAAGAAGATTTTGATGAGTCACCCAACCATTTGTTCATGATTTTGTCGTAGGTGCCGTCTTCCTTCATTTCCTTAAGAGCTTCGTTGAAGTCTTTGATAAGATTTTCGTGTTTTCCACCTTTTTTAACAGCGAAAGCGAAGCTACCGATAGATTCAGGCTTAATGTTGATAGCGTAGTCTTTTCCTTGACCAATAGCGTATTTAACAACTGGTGTGTCGTCCATAGCTGCGTCAACAGAACCAGAATCCAAGCTGTTGTTCATCAAGTCGCTAGTGTCAAAAGTTTTAACTGTGAAACCATATTTGCTAGCGTTTTTATCAAGCCAAGTTTGAGAAGCGGTACCGTTTTTAACACCGACTGTTTTACCCTTCAATTGTTTGTAGTCGCTGACTTTATCGCTACTACGTGTGTAGATAACAATTGAGGTGTCGTAATAAGTGTCTGAGAAAGTAAAGACCTTCTTACGTTCGTCGGTAACAGTAGTACCGGCCATGAGGGAGTCAGCTTGTCCTGATTGAACCGCGTTAACGGCGGCATCGAAACCAGGGAAGGTTTGGTTAACGTCCCAATTCTTACGTTTGGCAACTTCGTTGATGATATCAACGTCGATACCCTTATAGGTCTGATCAGAATCTTTGAATTCAAATGGGGCATAGGCTGTATCTGAAACGACTGAGACAGTCTCGGCAGATACCTTAGCTCCGAAAACAAAGAAAACAGACATGGCACTCAAAAAGAGTGTCAGAAGTTTTTTCTTCATTATAAAAAGTTCTCCTTTATAAAATACTTTCCCATTTTATCAAAAAAAGCCCTTGATATCAAACTTCCAGAGGTGTTATGTTAGAAAATATGACAAAATCAGTTAGTTATGAGAGCTTTTTTAGAAGAATTTGACAAGCTTGTGTCAATTAGTTACACTGTAATCGAATACATGTAAGATTTGTTACAGGAGCTAAAAAAATGAAGAAACGTATGCTTGAGAAATATACCAGTCGATATGATAAAGTCCCAAGTTGGCTGATGATTATGCTGTCCTGTTTTATTGCCTTTGGTTATTTCCTTATAAGTGGATTTCTATCAGGGATTGTTGTGGGAATTCCAATGGCTATTGTTCTTTCGTTCTTAGTATTAAATGGCAACATTCAGTTCCAGGATATACATTCGATTTACTATAAATTGTTTTCAACCTTGTATTTTCAGTTGGGAACCTTTGTCTTTACTGCCTTAGCTATCTTTTTCTGGGTTAAAGTTGTTGAAAAACGCCCCATTCGTACACTAGGATTTTTTAAGGGTCATATTTGGTTGAACTTGCTTAAGGGTTGGGGACTTGGAACTTTGCTCTTGTTAGTTAGTTTCCTTGGGACTTATTTACTTGGAGGGGTAGAATTTGTAAAAGTGGACTTTTCTCAGAGAACAATCCTATATATACTATCTCTAATACCTTTCTGGTTTATCCAAGGTGGAACCGAGGAACTGGTGACACGTGGTTGGTTGCTTCAGACGGTGACTAATAAATTAAACCTTTCTTGGGGAATTGCTATTTCAAGTTCTTTCTTTTCAATATTACACCTAGGAAATCAAGGTGTTACCGCCTTGTCTCTCATCAGTATTGTTCTAGTGGGTGTTCTCATGGCTCTTTACATGCTCAAGACAGATAATATCTGGGGTGTAGCGGCTCTTCACGGTGCTTGGAACTTTGCGCAAGGAAATCTAGTTGGCGTGTCAGTTAGTGGACAAAATGCAGGTGGCAGCTTATTGCACTTTCAGGCCAGGTCAGGCGTGCCTGATTGGTTGTCAGGTGGGGCCTTTGGCCTAGAAGGTAATATCGTTACCTGTGTGGTTTTGGTGGTAGGTATCATCATCCTTCGATTACAATTGAAGAAAGAAAACTTTTAAGGCTGAGTTCAAAGACTCGGTCTTTTTACTTCTGTGTTAAAATAGAAGAAACACTTGGAGGGGGCAATATGATAGTTAAGCTTGATAGGGTCATGTTGAAATTGAAAATAGTGGTTGGCCTTATATTTTCCGTCTTGTCTTTATGGATTCTTTGTCCTGAGCTCATTAGAGGTTCTCTCCGTGAAAATCCAGTCAAGCAGTTTCTTGCTGTCATTGTTTTATTTTGGCTTTTATTTTGCATTATTCTTCTCATAGACGGTATCGTAAATCTCAAAGGTCATGGTAACCTCTTGGAACTTGATGACAATTTCTTTACCTACTACGGCCAAGCATTTGGACGGAAAACCTTTGACATTCCCTTATCTGAGATTGAATTTGTCAAGAAAGCTTGGACAACACGGATGGAGGATATTGGACGCTCTTCGACGGTGAGATATTCTTTGAAACGTATTGAGCATCTCTTCGACTATGATGCCGAAGTTGATGATAAAAAGAGGTACCAGGTTTTGCTTGTCTTCTTCAAAAATGGTGAGACAGCTGTTACCTATGACAAAAAACTCGGTTATCAGACACGAAGAAAGCGCAAATATGTTGCTGAGACACGAATGATACATATTCCCATCACTAGTGGAGAAATCTTCTCCGACCAAGAGATGAATGATTACATAAATGAAAGGAAAAATCATGATAGATAGAAAAGAAGACAACCAATTTCATTTGGTTTCTAAATATGAACCATCTGGGGATCAACCTCAGGCCATCGAAACCTTGGTTGATAATATCGAAGGTGGGGAGAAGGCTCAAATCCTAAAGGGAGCGACAGGGACAGGTAAGACCTATACCATGAGTCAGGTCATCCAGCGCGTGAATAAACCAACCTTGGTTATCGCCCACAATAAAACCTTAGCAGGTCAGCTTTACGGAGAATTCAAGGAGTTTTTCCCAGACAATGCTGTGGAATACTTCGTTTCCTACTACGATTTCTATCAGCCAGAGGCCTATGTACCATCATCAGATACCTATATCGAAAAAGATAGCTCTGTAAACGATGAAATTGATAAGCTACGACACTCAGCAACGTCGGCCCTCCTTGAGCGTAATGATGTTATCGTTGTGGCTTCTGTTTCTTGTATTTACGGTTTGGGTTCGCCCAAAGAATATGCTGATTCAGCGGTCAGCCTTCGACCAGGCCAAGAGATTTCTCGAGACAAGCTGCTAAATGACCTAGTTGATATCCAGTTTGAGCGAAACGATATTGATTTCCAACGTGGGAAATTCCGTGTGCGTGGCGATGTGGTCGAAATTTTTCCTGCCAGCCGTGATGAGCACGCCTTTCGTGTCGAATTTTTCGGTGATGAGATTGACCGCATCTGTGAGATTGAGAGTTTGACAGGACGCAATCTCGGTGAAGTCGAGCACCTTGTTCTTTTCCCGGCGACTCACTTTATGACTAATGAAGAGCATATGGAAGAGGCCATCAAGAATATTATGGAAGAGATGGAAGCTCAAGTTAAACAATTTGAAGCTGAGGGTAAGCTCATCGAGGCTCAACGTATCCGCCAAAGGACAGAATACGATGTTGAAATGCTTCGTGAGATGGGCTACACAAATGGAGTTGAAAACTACTCACGACACATGGATGGGCGAAAAGAGGGCGAGCCACCGTTCACCTTGCTTGATTTCTTCCCAGAAGATTTCCTCATCATGATTGATGAAAGCCACATGACAATGGGTCAGATTAAGGGAATGTATAACGGGGACCAAGCTCGTAAGAAGATGTTGGTTGATTACGGTTTCCGTTTGCCATCGGCGCTTGATAACCGTCCACTTCGACGTGAAGAATTCGAGAGTCATGTGCATCAGATTGTATATGTTTCTGCTACTCCAGGCGACTATGAGATGGAACAGACCGAGACTGTGGTTGAGCAAATCATCCGTCCGACAGGGCTTCTTGATCCAGAAGTCGAAGTGCGTCCAACTATGGGTCAAATGGATGACCTCCTTGGTGAAATTAATGCCCGTACTGAAAAAGGCGAGCGTGTCTTTGTAACTACTTTGACTAAGAAGATGGCTGAAGACTTGACTGACTATCTCAAGGAAATGGGTGTCAAGGTCAAATACATGCACTCTGACATTAAGACTCTAGAGCGTACAGAGATTATCCGTGACCTACGTTTGGGTGTCTTTGATGTTCTTATCGGTATTAACCTTCTTCGTGAGGGAATTGACGTTCCTGAAGTTAGTCTGGTTGCTATTTTGGATGCTGATAAGGAAGGCTTCCTTCGTAACGAACGTGGACTTATCCAAACAATCGGACGTGCTGCCCGAAATAGTGAGGGGCACGTTATCATGTATGCGGATAAGATTACAGAGTCTATGCAGAAGGCCATGGATGAAACAGCTCGTCGTCGTGAAATCCAGATGGCCTATAATAAGGAGCATGGTATTGTTCCACAAACGATTAAGAAAGAAATTCGTGACCTTATTTCTATTACCAAGGCTAATGAAGCAGAAGTAGCAGAGGACACTATGGACTACAGTGCCATGAACAAAAAAGAACGCCAAGAAGCCATCAAGAAACTTCAAAAACAAATGCACGAAGCAGCAGAACTGCTTGACTTTGAATTGGCTGCACAAATCCGTGACATGGTGTTAGAACTGAAGAGTATGGATTAAGGCTGCTTTCCTCACTTAAGCAATATAATAAGAAAGGAACTATATGTCACGTTCACAAGCAACTATTCTGACCAATATGTGTCTCATCGAAGATGGTCATGGAAATATTGTCATGCAAATCCGCGATCCCAAGCGTTATTCTTGGTCGGGAGCTGCCTTGCCAGGTGGTCATATCGAAGCACACGAGGGGCTAGTTGAGTCAGTTATCCGTGAGGTCAAGGAAGAAACTGGCTTGACCATCAGAAATCCTAAGCTAGTTGGTATGAAACATTGGTACACGACAGATGACGAGCGTTATCTGGTGTTCCTCTATAGAACTTCAGACTTTGAAGGAGACATTCACTCGACAGAAGAGGGAGAAGTCCGTTGGGTTGCTCGAGAGGATGTACCTAACATGGATCTAGCCTATGATATGCTCAACCTCCTGCGAGTGTTTGAAGAGGATCAACTTTCCGAACTTTTCTATCGTGAGCGTCTTGAAAATGACTTTATCCGAGAATTTTGGTAAAAAAAATGAACTATTTATTCAAATGAATGAATAGTTTTTTTGTCTTTAAAATCGGATAAAAGGTCTTAAAACAAAGGAATTTCAAAATTTATAACGGTGCTAAGATTAATAAAAATAAAAATTATAATCAATAAAAGTCCATTTTATCGTTGACAAATGCATAATAATGCATTATTATACTTACATAGTTAATAAATATAGAAAAGAGATTGATTATGAAACCTTGGAAAAAACTTTTATTGGGACTTGCAGGTGTCTTTGCTTTGACGGCTTTAGCGGCTTGTTCTTCATCGACTAACACCTTAGATAAAGTAAAAGATAAGGGGACTTTGACTGTCGCTCTTAATCCCCACTTTGCCCCTTTTGAATTTAAAACCATCCAAGATGGTAAGGATACTATTGTTGGAGCAGACGTCGAAATTGCCAAGGCCATTGCTGATGAACTTGGTGTAAAAGTCAAATTTTCTGAGATGTCCTTTGACAATGTCCTAGCTAGCGTTCAATCTGGTAAAGCAGACATCGCCATTTCCGGAATCTCTGCCACTAAGGAACGTCAGAAAATCTTTGATTTCTCAGATACCTACTATGAGTCTGAAACGGTTCTTGTTGTCAAAAAAGATGCCACAGAAACTTACAAACAAACTAGCGACTTTGCTAAGAAATCTGTAGCTGTTCAAAAAGGATCAATTCAAGAAAATATCGCCAAAGCCAATTTGTCGGATGCCAATGTGGTTTCCTTGGCGCAACCTGGTGAAGCTATCAATGAGTTGAAATCAGGTCAAGTTGAAGGAGTGGTACTAGAAAAAGCTATTGCTCAAGGTTACGTGGAACAAAATAGTGACTTAGCTATGTCAGATATTGCTCTAAAATCAGATTCAAACGATGCCTACGCTGTAGCTATGCCTAAGGGCAGCGATGAGCTTAAAGCCAAGGTTAATAAGGTTATCGCTAAACTCAAAAAAGAAGGTAAAATTGACAGCTATGTTCAAGATGCCTACGCTCTTTCACTTAAGAGTTCTAGCAAATAAGGAGTCACATATATGAAGAGATTTTGGTTTATGCTTATAGCCCTAGTTGCCACGTGCTTCCTTGTTGCATGTAGTGGGAGTCAGGGAGTGAGCACAAAAACGATTAAGGAAAATAAGAAAATTGTCGTGGCAACAGAGTCTGAATTTGCACCGTTTGAATTCAAATCGTTGGTCAATGGCAAGGATACCTTAGTTGGAGCAGATATCGAGTTGGCTAAAGCTATCGGGAAAAAACTTGGTGTGAAAGTTGAATTTTCCGTTATGTCTTTTGATAATGTCCTCGCTAGTGTGCAAAGTGGTAAAGCAGACATCGCCATTGCAGGAATCTCGGTAACAGACGAGCGTAAGAAAGTCTATGATTTTTCTGATAGCTACTATACCTCTGAAAATGTAGTGATTGTCAAAAAAGACAAGGTGAATGATTTTACAAGTGCTGACAGTCTCGCTAAACAAACTGTCGGTACGCAAAAAGGGTCCGTTCAAGAAACAGTTGCTAAGAAACAAATCTCTAAGGCAAGTGTGGTGTCACTGGCTTCAAATGGCGAGATGATTAACGAACTCAAGTCAGGACAGATTCAAGCAGTTGTCCTTGAAAAAGCTATTGCAGAAGGTTATATCGCACAGAATGATGATTTAACCCTTGCTAGCTTTAACCTTAAGTCAGATGGTTCAGATGCTTATGCAGTCGCGACACGTAAGGGTTCGGACGATTTGCTTAAAGAAATCAATGCCGTCATCAAAGAAACCAAGGACTCTGGAAAATTTGACCAGTGGTTAAAAGAAGCATCAACCTACAAACAAAGTAAGTAAATTTAAAACTTCTGAGTACCCGAAACGAGTCAATTTCAGGTGCTTTCATCAACGGCGGAAAGTCTCGTTTGGTGTTGGCTTTGCTCACTCAAGGGGAGTCGCCAAAAATTCTTAAATCTAAATGGGGCAATACCCCATTTTTTATTGAATTCTCTGCTAAAAACAGTTATTATCAAAGTAGGTAAGTCTGTCAAAATAGACAAATGACATCGTATAGAGTGCTTAAGAAAAGCAAGGAGAAACTATGAAGCTACCACGTTTTGGTGTTGAAGAATGGCTGAATGTCCATGAAAAGTCTGCCATATATGATATCGCAGGAGTTTCAATTAAGGCCCTCACAATGGAAGAATTATTTGACTTATCAGGCCTTGATAAGGAAGCCTTTTTTGCTCAACTACTAAAGAAAAAGATGGATTACGGCTGGATTGAAGGGTCACCAGAGTTCAAAACTCAAGTGGCTAGCTTATATAAGGACATGCCGGTTGATAATATCCTCCAAACTAATGGGGCTACAGGAGCGACGATGCTAGCCCTTTACGCTCTTATTGAGCCTGAGGACCATGTCATCTCCATGTATCCAACTTATCAGCAGCTCTATGACATTCCTAAGTCACTAGGAGCAGATGTGGACCTCTGGGAGATTGAGGAGGACAATAACTGGTTGCCTGATTTGGACCAACTTCGCCGTCTGATTCGCCCAAATACCAAGATGATCTGCATTAACAATGCCAACAATCCTACTGGTGCCCTTATGGATACTGCTTACCTTGAGGAGCTTGTGACTATCGCTAAAGAAGTAGACGCCTATATCTTCTCAGATGAGGTCTATCGCAGTTTTGACCAACCTGCACCTTCTATTGTGGATTTGTATGAAAAGGGCATTGCCGTCAACAGTCTTTCAAAGACCTATTCGATTCCCGGTATTCGTGTGGGTTGGGTAGCTTCTAACACTGAGGTGGCGGACATTCTGCGTGACTACCGCGACTACACGATGATTTGTGCTGGAGTCTTTGATGATATGGTGGCTACCCTTGTCTTGGAAAATAAAGAGTCCATCTTGAAACGCAACCGTCAGATTGTAGAGGAAAATCTAGCCCTTATGGATGCCTGGATTGCCAAAGAGCCTAAGGCTAGCTGGATTCGTCCTGCTAGTGTGTCAACTTCCTTCGTCAAATTAGATGTGAATCGTCCTATCGAAGATTTTGCCTTAGAGCTTCTTCAGGACCATGGTGTTCTTGTGGTTCCGGGTAACCGTTTTGACAAGGAGTCCCATGTCCGCATCGGTTATTGTTGTGATAAGGAAGTCCTTCAAAAGGGCTTAGAAAAACTGTCGCAATTTCTTAATAAATGTTGACAATGCCACTAATTTTAAGTAAAATAAACAAGCAAAAATTATATTTATACAGGAGTTTCTTATGAAAAAACTTTTCCTCGGGGCGATGGCTCTCCTTGCTGCCGTAACTTTGGTAGCTTGTGGGTCAAAAAAAGACGCTTACGAATCTATTAAAGAAAATAAAAAACTTGTCGTGGCTGTCAGCCCAGACTATGCACCATTTGAGTTCAAAACATTGGTAGACGGTAAAGACCAAGTTGTCGGGTCAGACATCAAGTTGGCACAAGCTATTGCTGATGAACTTGGAGTTAAACTCGAAGTGACAACAATGAGCTTTGACAATGTCCTCTCTAGCCTTCAATCAGGTAAGGCTGATCTTGCTATCTCAGGTATCTCAGTAACAGCCGAACGTAAGAAAACCTTTGATTTCTCAGATCCTTACTACGAAACACAAAATGCTATCATCGTTCGTAAAGATCAAGAGTCTACTTACTCAAGTCTTGATGCTTTCAAAGGTAAGAAAGTAGCAGTTCAAAAAGGTACCATTGAAGAAGGTCTTGCTAAGAAACAATTGAAAGATTCAACAGTCGTATCACTTACAGCAATGGGTGAGGCGATTAACGAGGTGAAATCTGGTCAAGTTGATGCTGTTGACCTTGAAAAACCAGTAGCAGAAGGTTATGTGGCACAAAATTCAGATTTGACCTTGGCAAGTGTTGCCCTCAAAGTTGATGATGGTGATGCAAAAGCAGTCGCTATGGCTAAAGGCAACGACAAATTGAAAGAAGCAGTCAACAAAGTCATCAAGAAATTGAAAGCCAATGGTACTTACGACGAGTACATCAAGGATGCTTCTAAATATACAGCAGTTGAATAAATCAGTAGCTAGGGGAGATGACTCCTCTAGTTTTTTGTATAGGAAAAACCTTGGATAGTTTTTAGTAGACTTAGAAGTCAACTGTAATAGCAAAAATTCCCAAACTTAAAATATATTTCTTGACAGAAAAAGGCTAGTCTTGTATACTTGAATAGAACGTGTAAAATGTTACATTATCTTGAGGAGGTGAATTCAATGTCAAAAACAGTAGTACGTAAAAACGAATCACTTGACGACGCTCTTCGTCGTTTCAAACGTTCTGTGACTAAAGCTGGTACTCTTCAAGAGGCTCGTAAACGTGAACATTACGAAAAACCTTCTGTAAAACGTAAACGTAAATCAGAGGCAGCTCGCAAACGTAAAAAATTCTAATTAAGAATGAAATTAACAGAAAAAAGCTTGAGTATTCTCAAGTTTTTTTCTTTTCATCGAATAAATAAGTCAGTTAGTAGTTATGAGAAACAAAAAATAAGACGTCTGAGATTTCAGACGTCTTAAGTTTCATATGTCTTTAGTTGAACAAATAAAGATTATTTGTTTGCAAGAAGGTCGCGGATTTCAGTGAGCAATTCTTCTTGTGATGGACCTGCTGCTTCAGCAGCTTCCTCAGCTTCTTTTTTGGTAAGAGCTGTTGCTTTACCAGCAGCTTTAACAACGAAGAAGAGAGTAGTACCAACGATGATGAAGTTGATAACTGCGCTCAAGAAGCTACCGTATGCGATACCGTTCCATGACAATTTAGAGAGGTTCTCAACGTTAGCGGCCTTAACAACTGGGTTAAGGATAAGTGGTGTGATGATATCACCAACAAGTGAAGTGATGATGGCGTTGAAAGCAGCCCCCATAACAACGGCTACAGCAAGGTCAAGGACATTACCCTTGAACAAAAAGTCTTTAAGTTCTTTAATCATTTTGACAATGAATCCTTTCTTTTATTTACTTTTAATAGTTTATCTGATTTTGTAAATCTTGACAAGAGATTTGCTCATGAAAAATCGATTTTATTTTACTTTCATTTTTCATCATGTTATAATTAGGGGTAATGCAATTATGGTAAGATAGGGGGCGATTAGATGGTAATTGATAAAGCTTTAATAGAAGATATTAAGAGTAGTACCAATATCGTCGACGTGATTGGTGAAGTTGTCAGCCTTAATCGCGCAGGTCGTAATTACCTTGGCCTATGCCCCTTCCATAAGGAAAAAACTCCCTCATTCAACGTTATTGAGGATAGACAGTTTTACCATTGCTTTGGTTGTGGCAAGTCTGGCGATGTCTTCAAATTTTTAGAGGAATATCGTCAGATTTCTTTTCAAGAAAGTGTCAAGGTTCTGGCAGATCGGCTAGGTATCGCAGTTAGTATAGATGCGCCAAGGCAAGCCCAGCAGCAGAATTCTCCTAATCAAGCTTTCTATGATCTTCATGAGGATGCGCTGAAGTTTTATCACGCAGTCTTGATGACGACTAAGATAGGAGAAGCAGCGCGTGCCTACCTCTATGAACGTGGTATGACTGACGATTTACTTAAGACCTTCCAGATTGGTCTAGCCCCTGACGAACCAGATTACCTCTATCAGTCTGTATCAAAAAAATATGACGAAGAGGTACTGACAGAATCAGGTCTTTTTAATCTTTCTGAAAGTAATCGTCTTTTCGATACTTTTAAAAACCGAATCATGTTTCCGCTTAAAAATGAGTTTGGGAAGACCATCGGTTTTTCAGGGCGTGTTTGGACTAAGGAAGATATTGAAAAAGGACAAGCCAAGTACAAAAATACAAGGGCTACTCGTATTTTCAATAAGTCCTATGAACTCTACCACCTCGATCAGGCCAAGCCAGTGATTCAGAAGACCCATGAGGTCTATCTGATGGAAGGGTTCATGGATGTCATTGCGGCCTATAGGGCTGGGCATGTTAATGCTGTGGCTTCTATGGGGACTGCTTTGACTCCTGAGCATGTCAATCGCCTTCGTAAGTTAACCAAGAAAATTGTTCTTACCTATGATGGTGATAGGGCTGGGCAAAATGCGATTGCCAAGTCTCTTGAGCTTTTATCGGATTTTCAAGTAGATATTGTTAAAATTCCAGATAATATGGATCCTGATGAATATCTACAGAAAACATCTGAAGAGGCTTTGGGTAAACTCTTGGTCGAATCCCGCATTTCAGATGTGGAATTTTGGATAGGACAGCTCAAGCCTACCAATGTAGACAATCTTCAAGCAGAGATTGCCTATGTCGAGCAGATTGCTAAGATTATTGCTAAGTCGCCTTCTGTAACGGCACAAAATTCCTACATTTCTAAGGTGGCTGACCTTTTGCCAGATTTTGATTTTTTCCAAGTCGAGCAAGCGGTCAATAACGAACGATTGACTATGAGGAATCAGCAGACGGCTCAATTATCGGCTACTAGTAATAGTGCTTATGAGTCAGCATCAGGATTTAGAGGGACGGTCAAACTACCTTCTACACCTAAAATTACAGGTCTTCGTCGCGCGGAAAATCAACTCTTCCATCGCATGCTTAATCATCCTATGATTTTAAACGACTATCGTATGCGGGATGACTTTTTCTTCGAAACACCTGAGTTAGAGGAGCTCTATCATATTCTGAAGCAAGATGGTCAAATCGATACAGTGACCTTGTCTGTACTTTCTCAAGAGGTGCAAACAGCCTATTATCAGGTTTTAGAGGAGATTTTGCCACCTGAAACCAGTTTAGAGGAAGTCCAGGCTATTGAAGAGCGTAGAAATCATTTTTTGAGGGAACAGGACTTTCGTAAGCAAAGTAAACAAATAAGAGAATCAAGTAACCACGGTGATGTAGATGCAGCGGTAGAAGCGCTGCAAATGCTCATCGACCAAAAACGAGATATGGAGTAACACATGGCAAAGAAAAAACAAAATACAGCATTTAACGTTCAAGTCGCTGATTTCATTCGTAACCACAAAAAAGCAGGTACAGCAATTGATGATGAAGTCACAGAAAAACTAGTTATCCCATTTGTTCTAGATGCTGATGGGATTGATGACCTTTTGGAACGTTTGACAGACGGTGGGATCTCTATCACAGATAAGGACGGAAATCCTTCATCTAAATATGTTGTTGAAGCCCCAAAACCAGAAGAATTGACAGACGAGGAGCTTCTTGGTTCAAACTCAGCTAAGGTCAATGACCCTGTTCGTATGTACCTCAAAGAGATTGGGGTAGTTCCTCTCTTGAGTAACGAAGAGGAAAAAGAATTGGCTATCGCTGTTGAAAATGGTGACTTGGAAGCTAAACAACGTTTGGCAGAGGCCAACCTTCGTTTGGTAGTCTCAATCGCTAAACGTTATGTGGGACGTGGCATGCAGTTCTTGGACTTGATTCAAGAAGGTAACATGGGACTTATGAAAGCCGTTGATAAATTTGACTACTCTAAAGGTTTCAAATTCTCAACTTATGCGACATGGTGGATTCGTCAAGCAATCACTCGTGCCATCGCAGACCAAGCACGTACCATCCGTATCCCAGTTCACATGGTTGAAACTATCAATAAATTGGTCCGTGAACAACGTAACCTCTTGCAAGAGTTGGGCCAAGACCCAACACCTGAGCAAATCGCTGAACGTATGGATATGACTCCAGATAAGGTTCGTGAAATCCTTAAGATTGCTCAAGAGCCAGTTTCTCTTGAGACACCTATCGGTGAAGAAGATGATAGCCATTTGGGTGACTTTATCGAGGATGAAGTTATCGAAAATCCAGTAGATTACACAACTCGAGTGGTTCTTCGTGAACAATTGGATGAAGTGCTTGATACCCTTACAGACCGTGAAGAGAATGTTCTTCGTCTCCGTTTTGGTCTTGACGATGGGAAGATGCGTACTTTGGAAGATGTTGGTAAAGTCTTCAACGTTACTCGTGAACGTATTCGTCAGATTGAAGCTAAAGCCCTTCGTAAATTGCGCCACCCAAGTCGTAGTAAACAACTTAAAGACTTTATTGAAGACTAAGATAGTAAATGGAAGGGGCCTGATTATTAGGTCCTGATTTTGGAGGAAAAGCTATGTCTGAAGTAAAATACACTGAAGCAGAAATTGAAAAAATCAAAGACCGTATCTTGGAAGCCTTAGAAATGGTCATTGACCCAGAGTTGGGGATTGATATTGTCAACCTAGGCCTTATTTACGATATCCGTTTCCAACAAGACGGCTATACTGAAATCGACATGACCTTGACGACTATGGGCTGTCCTTTGGCAGATCTTTTGACAGACCAAATTTATGACGCTATGAAAGAAGTGCCTGAAGTCACTAAGACTGAGGTCAAGTTGGTCTGGACACCAGCATGGACTATCGAAAAGATGAGCCGTTATGCCCGTATCGCCCTAGGTATTCGTTAGGAGAAGGCTTATGAAAACACTGGCTATCGTTGTTCCTTGTTATAACGAGGAAGAGACCATCCATCCTTTTTTAGAGGCTTGTCAAGCAGTTGAACGACAAATGGCCAATCAGTTGACTTTCAACTATTATTTTGTCAATGACGGTTCAAAAGATCGCACCTTAGAGGTTTTGAGACAGGTTTCAAAACAATTTGAAAATGTCCACTATCTCTCTTTCTCTCGTAATTTTGGGAAGGAAGCAGGCTTACTTGCTGGACTTGAGGCAGCCCAAGGTGACTACGTCACAGTTATGGATGCCGATCTTCAGGATCCACCTGAACTTCTCATCGAGATGTACGCCAAAATTCAAGAAGGCTATGATGTTGTTGGAACACGACGTGCTGACCGCAAGGGTGAACCGCCGATCCGTTCATTCTTTGCCAAGGCCTTCTATTGGTTGATTAATAAGGTTTCTGACACGGAAATGGTCGATGGAGCGCGTGATTTTCGTTTGATGACTCGTCAGGTTGTTGATGCCATTCTCGAACTAAAAGAAGTGAATCGCTTTTCAAAAGGACTCTTTTCTTGGGTTGGCTTTGATGTGGCCTATGTCTCTTATGAAAATCGTGAACGTGTGGCAGGAGAAACCTCATGGTCTTTCTGGAGCCTATTGAGCTATTCACTTGATGGCTTTATCAACTTCTCCGAAGTACCGTTGAAGCTTGCCACATGGGCAGGAACCTTCTCATTCTTAATCTCTTTGGTTGGAATTGTCTTTGTCGTTATCCGAAAACTAACCATAGGTGGGAGTGTTGCAGGCTGGGCAAGTCTTGTCTCAATCATCCTCTTTATTGGAGGAATCCAACTCTTAGCCTTGGGTATCATCGGGAACTACATTTCAAAGATTTTCCTAGAAACCAAGAAACGACCGGTTTATATTGTTAAGGAGAAGGGCTAAAGAATGATTGAAGAGTTTTTAGGAGTGTTTCATAACTTAAAGGACTACATCAAGAGAAATAAATTTGTTTTATCTCTTATCTTAGGTGTTTATCTTTTAGTTAATATTAACATCAGTTTAGCTGAGTATCCCTACATTGATGATATAGGCCGTCAAATACTGGGTTATACTGGTTTTTCTGAGCATTACTCTAGATATGTAAGTGAGTTTTCAGCACGTCTTATTCAAGGTGGTGCTCATTTAACGGATCCTGGCCTGACAACCAATATTATCTCAGCTTTTATACTAACATTTGCAAGTACGATATTATTGTTTGTATTGTTTCCATCGAAAAAGGTTACTCCAGTTTTAGCCTTAGCCTCAACTGTAATTGGAATAAATCCTTGGTTTTTAGAGCCTCTGAGCTTTAGGTTTGACAACCCATTTATGTCACTGAGTATTTTAGTGTCAATTCTTCCTTTTATCTTTTGGGAGTCTAGAAAACTATTTAGTATATGTTCGGTTGTATGTATTTATCTTATGTGTAACTCATACCAAGCATCGTCAGGAATTTATATTCTCATGACACTAACACTTCTCTTTTTAGAAGTAGTTTACAGCGGTAAATTGAATATAAAGAGTTTAATCTGCTCAATTTTATCCTATGTTGGGGGTATGGTTTTATATAAAATACAAATTACTATCAAGCCACCAATTTTTGCTGACCAAGGAAAAATACCAAGTTTATTACATCTTCCTAGTATTATGCTTGCGAATGCTAAAGGGTATCTGAAAAATATTTATCTTCAAAGCTCGAAAGTTTGGATTCTGTTATTCCTAGTAATACTTATCTTATTAGTGTTTAATATAGTTAGTAGCAGTAAGCAAAAGAAAATTGTAGCGTTAGCTTTTACGTTTGCTTGGCTAGGTTTAGGAAGTATTTTAAGTTATGGAAGCTACTTAATACTTTCAGAACAATTTTATTTGTTGAGACCCAGATATGAATATGGATTGGGAATCTTTGCGTCCATTGTGTTAGTTATTTCTTTAGGAATAACCAATCGAAACCAGATTATTAATATTTTAAAATCTGTATTTTCTAGTTTACTCATTTTTTATTTCCTTGCTTTTTCATTTATTTATGTAAGCAATTTAAAGCAGCAGAATAATACATTTGAAGTACAAAGTGCTATGCTAGGAAATAGTTTGAATAAGTATTTAAATGATAAAAATAATGTGGTCAATATTAATCATTTTGTTGCTAATTCCCCTATTTATGAAAATGCGACCTCTGTCTATCCAATGATTAGTAGTTTAATTATGCCTAATACTAATGTTTCGTGGGATATGACTATGAGATTTAATGCAATCACAAAATTAAATGTTGATTTTAGACCATTTGATGCAACTACAGTAAATTCAGAGTATAAACAATTAGAAACAACCAAAATGTATAATGTTTATACCAAAGATAATGAACTTTTTGTTGTGATGAAATGATAAATTATATTTTATGAAAGCAGATTTTTTCTGCTTTTTTTGTTAAAATGAAACTGATATTATTGAATTACGAGGAGAAAAATATGATTCTAGTAACAGGTGCAAATGGCCAACTCGGAACTGAGCTTCGTCATCTTCTTGACGAACGTAATGAAGAGTATGTAGCAGTAGATGTGGCAGAAATGGACATCACAGATGCTGACAAAGTAGATGAAGTTTTTGCGGAAGTAAAACCAACCTTGGTATATCACTGTGCTGCTTACACAGCTGTTGATGCTGCTGAGGATGAAGGTAAAGAACTTGACTATGCAATTAATGTGACTGGTACTGAAAATGTCGCTAAGGCTGCTGAAAAACATGGGGCAACGCTGGTTTATATTTCAACAGACTACGTTTTTGATGGTGAAAAACCAGTCGGTCAAGAGTGGGAAGTTGATGACAAACCAGATCCACAGACAGAGTATGGTCGTACAAAACGTATGGGTGAAGAGCTAGTCGAAAAACATGTGTCAAACTACTACATTATCCGTACTGCTTGGGTGTTCGGTAACTATGGTAAGAACTTTGTCTTCACTATGCAAAACCTTGCTAAGACTCACAAGACACTTACAGTTGTTAATGACCAACACGGTCGTCCAACTTGGACACGTACTTTGGCTGAGTTTATGACTTATTTGGCTGAAAACCGTAAGGAATATGGTTACTATCACTTGTCAAATGATGCAGCAGAAGATACAACTTGGTATGACTTTGCGGTTGAAATCCTTAAAGATACTGATGTTGAAGTGAAACCTGTTGATTCAAGCCAATTCCCAGCTAAAGCTAAACGTCCACTTAACTCAACAATGAGTTTGGCTAAGGCTAAGGCTACAGGGTTTGTCATCCCAACATGGCAAGATGCTTTGAAAGAGTTTTACAAACAAGAAGTGAAATAAGAATACTTAATGAGCTTTTTAAGTTAAAAGAGAGAACGTGTGTCATGCTGTTCTCTCTTTTTTCATTGAGAATATGATATAATTAATGGAATATAGTTATCGAAAGAGAGTGAAATAATTGAAAAAAGTGACTGCCCAAAAGGTATTTTTCTGGAATATTTTAGGAAGTATGTCTTCAGCTGCTGTTTCAGTTATACTTCTTTTTATTGTTACACGTGCTTTAAATAGTGCTTCAGCGGATACCTATAGTTTTGCCTATGCGATTGCGAATCTCTTTGTTATTGTAGCAAGTTTTCAAGTTAGAGATTTCCAAGCAACAGATATAAGAGAGAAGTATTCTTTTGATACTTATTTCGTAACAAGGATTATTTCAAACGTTGCAATGGTTCTTCTTTTAGTGACGTATTTAATTTTTAATACTAATACTCACTCAAATATAGGGATAATTTTTTGGGTATCTTTTTTCCGTGTTAGTGAAGCTTTATCGGATGTTTTTCAAGGATTATTTCAACAGAAGGAACGTTTGGATATTGCCGGGAAATCACTGTTTTTGAGAAATACTATTTCAACAATTGTATTTGCTTTAACTCTAGTCATCTCAAAAAATCTATTGTGGTCCGTGATTTCACAAACTATTAGTTCATTTGTTTTTATTGCTCTATTCGATTACCCTCATTCAAAGTTCTTCCATCGCTTAAATCTTATGAGTGTTAAGTCGAGTAATATTATCAATGTATTGAAAGATTGCTTACCTTTATTTATTAATGCTTTTTTGTTGGTCTCAATTTATAATCAGCCTAAGTATGCTTTGAATGATATTTTTAATAAAGGTTTGATTGGAAATGGTGTTCAGCGCGATTTTAGTATTTTATTTACACCAATTTTTGCAATGAATCTTATGATTGTATTTCTTAGACCGATGATTACGCAACTTGCAGTCTTTTTAGAAGAAAAGAAGATTTCTCATTTTGTCACTTACAAGAATAATCTCTTCAAGATTTTATTTGAAACTTGTACATTAATATTTCTAATTGGTGCTTTTATAGCCATTCCAGCTTTGGATATTGTATATGGGACTAACCTTAAACAGTATCAGACTAGTTTTGTTGTTTTGTTGCTTGGAGGAATTGCAAGTACTTTTTCAACTGTATGTGATAACATTTTGACAATATTTAGGAAACAACATTTTTTAGTTATTTCCTTTATTGTAGGCTATATTGTGTCAATCTTAACTGCCAAGCCTCTAGTGTCGAAATTTGAAATTTTTGGAGCCTCATTATCATTTCTTTGTGCGATGATAGCATGGCTACTTGCTTCTCTAGTAATTTATTTTGTAACAAATCCATATACAATCTTTAGAAGGAAAAAATAATTGACATGAAATTTTCTATCATTATTCCAGCATATAATGTGGCAGATTATTTAGAAAACTGTGTAGAGAGTATCCTTAAACAAACATATGATAATTATGAAGTTATAATTGTAAATGATGGTTCAACAGATGAGACAGGTAAAATAGCTGATGATTTGTCATTACAATTTAAACAAATTAATGTAATTCACCAATCTAATGGAGGTGCTTCAAAAGCTCGTAATACAGGGATGAAAGAAGTTGTTGGTGATTATATTTTATTTTTAGATGGTGATGATTTTTGGAGTGATATCTACTTTTTAGATAAGGTTGCTAGTGAACTAAATAAGCAACTAGTAGATGTTGTTATTTTTGGTTATAGTTATTACTATGATAATGAAATTAAAGAGATTCCAGTTTCTCGTTTAAACGACTTAATCGAAGCTACTAATTTTGGATTATTCAATGGTCCTAATTGGAATAAGTGTATTTCTAAGGAATTAATTAATAAAGAGTTAAGTTTTCCTGAAGATTTGGTCTCTGAAGATAGTTTGTACTGTTCATCAATAATGAAGATGATGGAAAGTTTTTCTGTAATTAATAGCACTCAGTACATGTATCGTCAGAACAGAGTTGGAAGTTTAACAAATGTAGTGAAAGAAAGAAATGTATTAGATACTCTTAAGGGAATTAGTAGAGGTTTATCTGATGAGAAGTCATTATCTGAAGTTAAACGTAAAGCCCTAAACACCTATTTTACAATTTCCTATATTTCAATTCTTCCTTACGCTAGGCCATATTTATTTAACCAAGAAATACGTGATTTGTTAATTCAATATAAGTATTTGTTGAGAAATTCAAGTCATATAAACAACAAATCATTTAAAATGACAGGTATCTTTGCTTCGATTTTGGGAATTAATATCTCAACAAGGTTATTTTCTCACCTTCTGAAATTTTATAAAAAATAATAGATAGAAAGTATAATATGTCTAATCCAACCGTTTCAGTCATAATTCCTGTATATAACGCACAAGAGGGAATTAAACAATGCCTGGATTCTCTTCTAAATCAATCATTTACAGATTTTGAGATTATTCTGTTAAATGATGGCTCTACAGATAATAGTTTAGAAGTTATTAAAAAGTATGCAGCTGATAATGATTTTATCCGAGTAATTGATAAAGAAAACGAGGGAGTTGCTAAAACCAGAAATAAGGGTATACAACTTGCTAATGGAAAGTACATTGTATTTATCGATAATGACGATTTTGTTGATTCAGATTATTTAGAGCGTTTTTATAATGAAATAGATCAAGAACAACTAGATATTGTTCTTGGTGGTTATAAGCGTGTTAATCAGGAAATGAAGACGCTTTTTAAACAAGATTTAACACAATCTGAATGGTCTAAGTATATAGTCGTTGCACCTTGGGCACGTATTTATCGAACTTCGTTTTTAACAGATAATAATATCCAGTTCTTTGATTATCCAATAGGTGAAGATGTTATCTTCACTTTGACTGCTTACAATCTAACAGAAAGAATTAAAATAATTGATTATAATGGCTATAATTGGTTTTTTAATGAGAAGAGTATATCAAACACATCTCAAAGAGGGTTTAATCCGAATATAGATATTGTGTATTTCTTGAGTCACTTGCTTCAAGTTGCTGGTGATTCAAAATATATTCGCTATTTTATTAAACGATATTACATATGGTACTTACTCTTTTCTGGAAGAGCAGCTTCAAGTTCATCGTTTATGGATCAATATAAAAGAATTAAGCAATGGATTTCTAAAGAAAATCTTGATTCAAATTTAACACCATTATCATCTGAGATAACTGGAGAAAGAATTCAAACAGTTATTTCTGTAATGGCTTTTAGAACTTTGGAACGCTTAAGATTAGTTTCACTGTTTTCGAGATTTTACTGTAAAGGAAAGGAGAAGTAGTTGAGAGTTTTAATGATAATTCCTGCCTACAATGAGGAGGAAAGTATTTTCGACACGGTAACGAGTATCTTGAATTACCGCAAGAAAGTTGATTTTGATTTGGACTATGTTGTTATCAATGATGGATCAACTGATAAGACAAAACAGATTCTGGAAGATAATCATTTTAATGCGGTTAATCTCGTGATGAATCTTGGAATTGGCGGTGCAGTTCAAACAGGATATAAATATGCACTAGAGCATGACTATGATGTAGCAGTTCAATTTGATGGCGATGGCCAGCATGATATTGAATCCTTGTCAGATTTGCTAGAACCAATTCGAAAAAATGAAGCAGACCTAGTTATTGGTTCTCGCTTTGTTGGTGATGTTAAGTCTGAATTTCAAACAACTTTTATGAGACGCTTCGGAATTAGTGTTATTTCCAACCTTATCAAATGGACAACTGGACAAAGAGTTTTAGATACAACTTCGGGGTACCGTTTGGCTGATAAAGATGTTATTAAACAGTTCGCTAAGCGTTATCCAATCAAGTATCCAGAACCAGAAACTATTGTTCATATTTTGAAACGTAAATATCGAGTTGTTGAACGACCAGCAAATATGTTTGAACGTACTGGTGGTGTTTCTTCCATTACGCCAATTAAATCGATTCGATATATGCTTGAAGTGTGTTCGTCGATTGTTATTGCAGCCTTTATGAGGGAGAGTGAATAATGTCAGTTTTATCTATTGTGATGTTGGTAGCTTCCATCTTTTTCCTTTATCTAGTCATTAGAAATATCAATAAGAACAATATCTTATTTGAACAGGCCTTCATGTGGATTGTCATCAGTCTGGTAATGATTGTTATTTCGATTTTTGATGTTATTCCAGTTTATTTTGCAGGATTACTTGGATTTGAACTGACTTCGAATTTTTTGCTGTCGCTTGCTATCTTTTTCTTATTGGTCATCGCTTTCCTACAAACCATGACTTTATCGAAACAAAAAGAGCAGATTAAACATTTAGTTCAGGAATTATCTATTCTAAAAAGTCATGTAGAAGAGAAAGAGGAAAAGAATGAATGATAATCATACTTGGGTAATTTGCGCTTATGGAGAAAGTGATTATCTTGAAGCCTGTATTCAATCTTTGAAAAATCAAACTCTTTATTCTCAAATTATCTGTTATAGTTCAACGCCACTTGATTCGATTAAGGAACTTTGCCATCGTTATGATATCCCATTTTATACGAAACAAGGTGGGGGGATTGGTAAGGATTGGAATAATGCCATTTCTTTTGTAGGAACAAAATATGCTACTATCGCCCATCAGGACGACTACTATGAGCCAAGATATGCAGAAAAAGTATTGGCCAAGATGGAAAAAACTAGTGATGTTCTAATCGGATATTCTGATTATTTTGAAGAAAAAAATGGTCTTAAGATCCCTGCAAATACAAACCTCAAGATTAAAACCTTGATGCTAAAAACAATGAATCTTTTTCCTAGTAGTCATTTTTGGCGTAACCGCGTAATGGCCTTTGGTAATCCAATTTGTTGTCCAGCTGTCACCTATAACCTTGAAAAATTGAAGAATTTCTATTTTGATGAGGGAATGAAGGTCAGCCTTGATTGGTATGCTTGGTATAAGATTAGTGAATACAAGGGACGTTTTGTTTATGTGTCAGATAAGCTAATGTGTCACCGAATTCATGAGGAATCTGAGACTTCTAAGACTATTGCTGATAATACTCGTAGTAAAGAAGATTTGTATATGTACCAACTCTTTTGGCCAAAATGGATAGCAAATATTCTTATGAAACAGTATGTAAAAAGTCAGAAGACGAATAATTGATGGAGAAATAAAAATAGATGAAAAATAATATCTTTAATAGAGTCAAACCTTATTTGATCATGATAGTATTTTCACTCATTTTTCTTTTTCCTTTTTTGTTTTCAAAAGGAAGTTTATATGGTGATGATTTACATTTTCATTTGGATAGAATGTTAGGTTTATCAAATATTTTTGATAGCCCAATTAATTTTAAAACATTCTACAATAGTGGTCAGGGAATTAATTTCTTTTACCCATTTTTAATCTACTATCCTTTTTATATAATTTTTAGTTTTGTTCATAGTATATGGTTTGCGTGGTACTTTTATCTGTTTATCATAACATTTATAACACTATCTATTTCTTTTTTCTCAGCAACTAGTGTTTCAAAATCAAAAATTGTTGGTTACTTATTTGCAATTATATATACATTTAGTACATATCGTAGTTATAATATTCTAATTAGGTTTGCCACGGGTGAAATTTTAGCCATGGCGTTTTTACCCTTGATATTTGCTGGTGCATACCAAGTTTTTAAAGGTGATTATAGAAAATGGCCAATGTTGTCTATTGGTATGACATTGCTAGTCTACTCTCATTTATTATCTGTTTTTATAGCTACCTTATTACTTACGATTTACTTTTTGATATTTTTGATTTGTGCTGATGAAAGAAAAAAGCGAATAATGGCTCTTATTAATGCAGTATTATCTTGTACTTTGATGTCATTATTTCAAATAGTTCCACTGATTGAACAAATACTATTTACAAAGTTATCATCACCAGTTACTTTTCCATTAAATAATCAACTATTTAATTTTAAACAGTTGATTATGGTTAACTTAGTCAATCAACTAGATAAGCAAGTTGGGTTTGTTCTTTTTATTTCTGTAGTAGTTATATGTCTCAGATTACGATATATAGAAAAAATGTGGCGTATTCTTTTTGTAATTAGCTTATGCTTACTATTAGCCACTACTTGTTTAGTGAATTGGGAGAAATTCCCTTTAGATTTGCTTAAAGTAATACAATTTCCGTGGCGTTTAAATGGCTTTACAACAATATTTTTATCTTATCTGTTAGCCGTTGTTCTTTTAAATTTAAAGAAATATATTCATGTTTCATTCATGATTCTAGCTATATTTATGAATACTGTTAGTGTGATGAGGACATGTAATCTTCTTACTGAAGAGCCGGTTAAAGTTGCTTTTAGAGAATTATCAGAGAGAAATGATTATTATAAATTAACACATTCTGTGTTTGTTCCGGATTATACAAATGAAATAAGTAAAGGAACTAAGACAAATATTATTCCCGATGATCCAAGGTGGAGAGTTGTCCAACATGAAGTCTATTTAGACAAACAGTTGGTTAATAGTGTACAGAGTAGTTATTCAGCTAGTGCTGCTACCTTCCAGTTTACTAATAGTCATAACAAATCAGAAATAGCTTACCTTCCAGTTTATTTTTATAAAGGTCAAAAAGTATATTTAGATGGTAAAAAAGTAGTGAGCTCGTTAAGTGAATGGTCTTCAACTGCCGTAGCAGTTCCACCAGGAACTCATATATTAAAAGTGACTTATTCTTATACTTTGTTAGCTAAACTTTCATTTACTATTTCGCTATTTTCAACTTTTATATTTCTGTTAATTTATATAAGAACTAAAACAGAAAATAACTATTGTATAAATGAATAACACAGAAAATCAGTAAAAAGCAGAATTGTATTCTGCTTTTTTTGTTACTCAATAGCAAGAGGACTTTTTCTTTTTTGTATAAACTATAGTATAATTAAGGTGGTATGCACTTTCAAAGATTACTACTTTAGTCAATCTTTGAAGCTTAGTAATATTAGTAATTTTCAGGTACTAATTGATATTTTGTTAAACAAAATGGATGGAAAAATGAATAATTTAATCTCAGTGGTTGTGACTTGTTACAATCATGAAAAGTATATTGAGCAGTGTCTGCGAAGTGTTTTTAATCAGACCTATACTAATATCGAATTAATCGTTTTGGATGATGGTTCGACGGATAGTTCAACTCAAATTATCCAAGAGGTTTTGAAGGATTCACCTTGTGAGACGAGATTTGAAACTCATGAAAATCTTGGGGTAGTAGAGAATCGAAATTTTGGACTCGAGCTTATTAGAGGTGACTATTTGCTATTTGTAGATAGTGATAACTACCTCGATGCGGATTATGTGGAACAGTTGTACAGTAAGTTGACGGAAACAAATGCTGATATTGCGTACTGTGATCTTTTTAATCCAGAAAAAGAAGAGTTCTACCTTAAAAGCCGTGAATTTGACCTAACTGCCTTTCTAAATGCTAGTTTTATTGATAACTGTTCTTTGATTCGTAGAAGTATTATTGGAAATGCTCGTTATGATGAGATGTTAAATCGTAAAAAGCTTGAAGATTATGACTTTTTATTGAACTTAATCATTAATAACGGTGCTAAAGCGGTATATCAACCAAGCACTAAGCTTAATTATCGTGTCTTTGAAACAGGATCAATTTCTGGACGTGACTCCGTTCGCTACCATTATGAAATCTATCTTGACATTCTTGAGAAGTACCTTGATAAGCTTCCTCATGAAATTTACAAGGCAGTTTGTGAGAACCTCATGGTTTTGGAAGAGCGGTTGGACAGCTTGCTTAAACATCACGATGATGTGACAGACTATGTTAATCGCTTGAAAAAAGAACGTGATCAACTTGAACGAAGAAAGTATACACAATCTAAGCAATTGAAGGATGCCCATAAAGAAATGGAGCTTATCCGAGGTTCACTGTCATATCGTTTAGGTAATGCCCTTATCACACCTATAAAGACAGTAGGAGTCATTGCTAAGAATCCAAAAGCGATTAAAAATTATTTGAGAGCTTTAAAAGTCAAAGTGATACAGTTACGTCGTCGAATGACACCTCTTAAGGTTCGCCAGTTACGACGTCTTAGAAACAGTCAACGTTCCGCCTTGTCACATAATGGTAAGAAAGCGTTGGTTTATGTTATTTTTGAGTCTGAAGCTCGTCTTCAAGAATACAAATTACGTTTCTTACAAGCCTTGGCTCCATTGGTAGATGATGTTATTGTCGTTGTCAATGGACAGCTTCACGATGATGATATTAATACCCTTGAGGCCTACGGTAAGGTTTTGACTCGTGATAACAAGGGATATGATACTGCGGCCTTTAGAGAAGGGATTTTTGCCTTTGGTAAAGACAAGCTTAAAGATTACGACCAGCTCCTCTTGGTGAATGATACTAACATTGGTCCAATGAGAGATTTGTCTCAAGTATTCCAGGAAATGACCGATAAGCAACTAGATTTCTGGGGCATTTCCTTTGGAGAAGAGCAAGAAGATGTTACTAAAGAGAATCCTTATGGCTACATTCCTAAGCATCTTCAATCTTATTTCCTAGTTATTGAAAAGCTCATGCTAAACGATGATGACTTTTATGAGTACTGGACACACTTGACGGATACAGATTCTCGTGATAAAGCTATTGGTCGACATGAGACACGTTTTACCAAGCATTTTGCTGATTTAGGTTATCGTTATGATGCGGTTGTGCAAGAATACGAAGATTCTGCCATGTATATCCACCCGCTTAAGATGCTCAAAGCAGGTAGTCCTTTGGTGAAATACACGGCTCTGAAAAATTATGATGAAGACCAGTTCTTGTGGCAAGGTCTGGATCGTGATTCAGAAGTCCCTGACTTGTTAGAGTTTGTTGCAGAAGAAACGGATTACCCAGTGTCAATTCTGGAAGATATCGTGAACAAGTTTAAGGCTGTTCCACGTGATCAATATATTCTATTGATTGATGGGGTTGAAAATATTATTCCGCAATGTACCCGTTATCGTGTCTTGAACAAGGCAGAGCAATTACGTAAGCATGGTTTTGCAGTCAAAGTTGTTAATCTATCTGATTTCCAACTATCGATGGCTCAAAACGCTAGTCACATCATTATCTACCGTTCACCAATCTCACCTGAACTTTTGCGTCTATGTCATTTGGCAAAAGAATATGGAAAACCTGTCTTTTTTGATATTGATGACTTAGTCTTTGATACGGTTTATACAGACCAATTAAGTTATACGAAAGGGTTGAATTCGGTTGAAAAAGGAAACTATGATGCAGGTGTTCGAAATTACGGCTATATGCTAGAAAATTGTGATGGTGCTATTACTTCGACTAACCAATTGCAGGAGGAGTTGTATAAGTATCAAAGTAAGGTTTTACTTAATCGCAACTTGGCTTCTGATGACTTAATCGCTATTAGTAGTCAATATATCAAAGATTACTCTCAAACATCTGACATTGTTAAGATTGGTTATTTCTCTGGTTCAATCAGTCATAATGAGAATTTCGAATTGATTAAACCAGCTATTAAGCAACTGCTTACAAAATACAGCAATGTACAATTACATATTGTCGGGATTCTTGATATTCCGGAAGATATGAAGCCCTTTGAAAATCAAATTGTAACTCACGATTATGTGGACTGGGATAAACTGCCTGCCTTGATTAGCGAGGTTGATATTAACCTGGCACCGCTTGTGGATTCTATCTTTAATCGTGCGAAATCTGAGATTAAATGGATTGAAGCTGCCTTGGTGAAGGTACCAACAGTAGCAAGTAAGATAGGAGCCTTCTCAGATGCAGTTGTTGATGGTGAAACAGGATTGTTAGCTACTGACGAACAGTGGTTCGACAAGCTAGAAACCTTAGTGTTATCTCCAGAATTAAGACAGAAAATAGCAGAAGCTGCTTATCGGGCTGTTCTTGAAAATTGTACCTTAAGCAAGAAAGATGATATGGTGACTTATTTTGAACAGAATTAAACAAATAAAAGTTGAAAATTTATTTTTCATTTTAGCGACGATTTTTATATTCTCATTTATGTTTGTATTTCCAATTAATCGTGTGCCAGATGAAACAAACCACGCGCGTATGACTTGGGAGACCTTCCATAAACCAACTGAGACATCATTTAAGTGGATGGATGAGATTCCAAGTAATGATAAGGTTAAGTTAGCGGAATATAAACAGATTTTTGCTCAAAAAATTGATATGAGTAAGGAACCCTTTCAATTTGGTGTGAGCTTAAAAACAATCTCCTTTATTCCACAGTTGATAGGGATGACGATTGGAAGTTGGATTAGTCCCACAGTTGGGATGATCATCTATATGGGGCGTATCTTTAATGCACTGGCTTATATATTAGGGATTTACTTTTTAATACGTTATTTCAAGTATGGAAAGACTGCCTTAATGTTTATTTCACTTTTACCTATTATGGTTCAGCAAGCTTCATCACTTTCTTATGATGTGATGAACTACTTGGAAGTGATGTTGGCTCTTGGTTTTATCACTAATCTTGCCTATTCTAAACATTTTACCAATCGTAATATTATCCAGGTGATAGGTCTAGCAATATTGCTTCTAGCAACCAAGCCAAATAATGTTTTATTGTTGGGATTGATTCCGTTTGTGCCTTTTGAGTTTGAAGGTGTCTTAGCCTTTCTAAATCGTCCAGTGCAAGCTATTAAGACCTTTATTTCAAAATATAAAGCAGTCTTCTATCTTCTCTTTGTTGTAGGACTTGTAGTGGTTCTTCAATTCTTAATGAGGAATCAAGGTGGTCTTCGTCATTATGGAGAAGTTTTGCGTAATACACTCTTTAATCCTGAGTTGAATGACAATTTGAATGGTATCTTGTCACTTGGAATGTTCGGTTATCTTGGTAACCTTACTTTACAAATGCCAGTTTGGTTAATCTTTATTGATATCGTAGTTCTTACTATTTTATTCCTATCAAGTAAGAAAGATTTCTTTACAAAAGACTTTGCTAATGCGTCTTGGATTCTCTTCCTACTAGAGGTTCTAGCTGCTGTAACTGTAATGTATATGCAGTGGACACCAGTTGTTCTTGGACAGGGAGCTAATATATCAGTTGGTGCTCAAGGACGTTATTTTACGCCATTTATCATTCTCTTGTTACCGTTAATTGCTAATACAGCTAAAGTTGATTTAGCTCAACAGAAAAGATTGAAGATAGTAACTATTACTTTGATTGCAAACTTCCTAGTTGCTATGTATTTGATTCTTTTCCATTACTGGGGGGTATTTGCATAATTTATGACTAAGACAATTTTATTTATATCTCCGACGGGGACTCTGGATAATGGTGCCGAAATTTCGATAGTCAATCTTATGAAATTTCTAGTGAAAAAAGGTTATCGTGTATTAAACGTTTTTCCTGATTACAAGGTGCCATCTCAAGAGGTGTATCAAGCAGAACTTCAGAAAGTAGGGATTAAAACCTATGGTCTTTCAGCTGTTAAATGGTGGTGGGAAGAAGCACCGGGTGGTTCTCCAGGAAATCATTTTTTGCGAGTGAAGTCATATAATAAGAATGTCAAAGATATTCGAAATATTATTGTAGATAACAACGTAGACCTTGTTATTAGTAATACAGTCAATGTTTTTCAAGGTGCACTTGCTGCAACTTTTGAGAATGTCAGACATTTTTGGTTGATTCATGAATTTCCTGAGGGAGAATTTGGTTACTATAAAGAAAAAATTGACTTTATAGACAAGTTTTCTGATGAGATTTTTGCTGTCACAGGAGCTTTGACCGAGGATTTAGAAAAGTGTTTTCCAAATAGGAAGATTTGTTCCTTTGCACCTTATACTCAAATTGAACTGAAAGAAGGGGGAAGAACTGAATCTAATGACCAACATCGTATCGTTTCAGTTGGACGCTTGACTCAGAGAAAGAATCAGCTTGAGTTAATAAAAGCTTTTCAGATGCTTGATCTAGCAGGAACTGAACTTGTATTTTTAGGTGCATGGGATGAGGATTATAAACAACTCTGTGATGATTATATCGCAGAGCACGATATGAAAAATGTTTCATTTTTGGGATATTTAGATGATCCTTGGTCAGAGATTACTGATAAGGATTTAGCTGTTTTCCCATCTAGTATGGAAACGTTTGGTCTCGTTTATGTTGAATCTGTTTTAAATGGTATTCCAACGATTTTATCAGATAATGCGGGACATAAATCAGCCTTCGAGTATATGAATGAGCAAGGTCATATCTACCCTTTGGGTGACTTGGATACCTTAACTAGCATGATTTCAGAGGTCCTTGGTGAATTTGACCAAGAGAAACTTGAAGCAGTAAAAGCTGTTCCAAGTTTAAAAGAGAGATACTCTCTAGAGAGTGTCTATGCTAATATTACTGAAAAACTTGAGGATGATGAATTGCGTTATAAGAAAGTAAATCAGAAAGATGTAGATTTTCTCAACAGCCGAAAAGCACTAACGAAGAGTGTGAAATCTGCTGTGAAAAAATTATTTCAGCTTAAAAAGATGAATTAAGGTAAAATCTCGTTATCTATGATTAAGAATGAAAAGGCCATTTTCGAAGGGCCTTTTTGCTTTACTCTTTCTGTCCAATCATGCAAAATACCTTCCAAAATGGTATAATAAAAGCTACTATGTATAATTCTGTGTATTTGAGAGATGTGACGAATGGAGGTAAACTTTGAAGGATATTTTTATCATAGGTAGTAGAGGTTTGCCTGCTCAATACGGTGGCTTTGAGACATTTGTTGAGAAATTGATTTCTTATAAGGTATCGCCTGCTATACGTTATCACGTGGCTTGCTTATCTGACGAAAGTACTGGCAACCATTTTGACTATAAAGGTGCGGATTGTTTTACGGTCAACCCTCCAAAGCTAGGTCCCGCACGTGTCATAGCTTACGATATGATGGCTATCAATTATAGCTTGAAACTTATTAAAAAAGAGGGAATTCAATCCCCAATTTTCTATATTTTAGGAAATACCATTGGTGCCTTCATTGTTCATTTTGCCAAGAAAATTCAGTCCGTTGGTGGGATTTTGCTAGTCAATCCTGACGGTTTGGAATGGAAACGTGCTAAGTGGTCTAAACCTGTTCAAAGCTATCTCAAATACTCTGAAAAAGAGATGACAAAGTATGCGAACTTAATTATTTCTGATAACCGAGGTATTGAGACCTATATTCAAAATACCTATCCGTGGGCTAGAACGACTTTCATTGCTTATGGAACTGATTTATCTAAGACGACTTTGACTGCTGAGGATTACCCTGTTCGAGATTGGTATCAGAAATGGCAGACTCAAGAAAAAGATTACTATTTGATATTGGGTCGATTTGTTCCTGAAAACAATTACGAAACTGCGATTCGTGAATTTATGAAGTCCTCTACAGAGCGTGATCTTGTTATCATCTGTAATCATGAAGGAAATGCTTACTTTGATGAACTACGACAGATTACAGGATTTGATAAAGATAAACGTGTGAAGTTTGTGGGTACTGTCTATGATCAGGATTTGCTTAAGTATATTCGCAACCAAGCCTTTGCTTATATTCATGGACACGAAGTAGGTGGAACGAATCCAGGCTTATTAGAGGCCTTGGCTCAAACGGACCTCAACCTTATTTATAATGTAGACTTTAACCACCAGGTTGCTCAAGAGACTGCCTTGTATTGGAATAAAGAGGATGGGAATTTATCTCAGCTTATCGATTCTGTAGATGGTCAAGTGTCGTTTGAGGACTTGGGAAATGCTGCTAAAGCAAATATGAAAGAAAATTACACCTGGGAAAAAATCGTGGGTGAATACGAGGAGCTATTTTTATCATGAAAGTAACTATTCTCATGTCTACTTATAATGGCGAGAACTTTTTAGCAGAGCAAATAGAGAGTATTCAGCAACAGACTTATACTGATTGGACCTTGTTAATTCGAGATGATGGTTCTAAAGATAAAACGAGAGAGATTATCAAACGTTTCGCTTTAGAAGATGATCGCATTACTTTCATCAATCCTGATCAAACTGAAAATTTAGGTGTAATAAAGAGTTTCTTTACGCTTCTGAAGTATCAAGAATCTGACTACTATCTTTTCTCAGACCAGGATGATACTTGGTTACCTGAGAAGCTATCTCTTCAACTTGAGAAAGCAAGTCACTATCCATCTAACAAACCCCTTTTAGTATACACGGATTTAAAGGTTGTGAACCAAGATTTAGAGGTACTTCATGAGAGTATGATTCGTACTCAGTCTGACCATGCTAATACGGAATTGGTTCAAGAAATGACAGAAAACACTGTCACAGGTGGTGTGTCTTTAATCAATCATGCTCTGGCTGAATTATGGACTGGTGAAGAAACGAACGAGCTTTTGATGCATGACTGGTATTTAGGTTTGCTTGCGTCAGCATTTGGTAATCTCGTTTATATTGACCAGCCAACAGAGCTTTACCGTCAGCATGCGGATAATGTCTTGGGAGCTAGAACGCTTCGGAAACGTATGCAGAATTGGATTCGCCCTCAGACCTTGTTCAACAAATATTGGAAGTTGATTAAGGCTAGTCAGAATCAGGCGGAAAATCTTCTTTCTTTGCCATTGAATACTGAAAATAGAGAGTTGGTTGAAAACTTTGTGACCATTATGGACCAAGGATTCAGAGAGCGTTATCGTCGTTTGAAAACATATGGTTATCGTAAAAACAGGGCTTTTCATACCATTGTATTTACGAGTTTGATTTTGACAAAATTCATGTATAAGGAGGACTAAATGAATTTCTTTAGTCAGAAAAATAGGATTTTACTTAAGGAACTGATTAAAACGGATTTTAAATTGCGTTATCAAGGTTCTTTCATTGGTTATCTTTGGTCTATTTTGAAACCTTTGATGATGTTTACAATTATGTACCTTGTCTTTGTTCGTTTCTTGAGATTTGATGATGGGACACCACACTATGCAGTAGGCTTGCTTTTGGCTATGATTTTTTGGGGCTTCTTTACAGAGGCTACCAATATGGGGATGCTTTCTATTGTTTCGCGAGGAGACCTCTTACGTAAGCTAAACTTTCCAAAGCAAACAATCGTTATCTCATCTGTACTAGGAGCAGCGATTAATTTCTTGATTAACCTAGTGGTTGTCTTCGTTTTTGCTTTAATTAATCATGTTCCAATTGGTTTCAATACTTTGGTTATCATTCCTCTCTTCATTGAGGTGCTATTGATGGCAATGGGAGTTGCTTTTATTCTATCAGCACTCTTTGTTAAATACCGTGATATTGGTCCAGTTTGGGAAGTAGTACTTCAAGCAGGTATGTATGCAAGTCCAATTATCTATTCCATCACTTACCTTCTTCAAAGAAACCAGACGTTTGTTGCAAAGGTTATGATGTTGAATCCAATCGCTCAGATTTTACAGGATATGCGTCATTTTATCATTGATCCAGTTAATCCAAGAGGATGGGATATTATTAATAATAAATTGATTGCTTTTGTTCCTTATGCGATTCCTGTAGTGATTTTTATCATTGGTTTCCTTGTCTTTAATCGAAATGCGAAACGATTTGCGGAGATTCTATAATGTCAAATAATATTGCTGTAAAAGTAGATCATGTAAGTAAGTATTTTAAATTACCAACTGAGGCGAGTCAGAGTTTGAGAACGACTCTAGTCAATCGCTTTAAAGGAATTAAAGGGTATACTGAACAACATGTCTTAAAAGATATTTCATTTGAAGTTGAAAAGGGTGATTTCTATGGAATTGTTGGACGTAATGGTTCTGGTAAATCAACACTTCTAAAAATTATTTCTGAGATTTATGTCCCAGAAAAAGGTAAGGTTACCATTGATGGTAAGCTGGTATCTTTCATTGAGCTTGGGGTTGGGTTTAATCCGGAATTAACTGGTCGTGAGAATGTCTATATGAATGGTGCCATGCTTGGTTTTTCAACAGAAGAAGTAGATGCCATGTATGATGACATTGTAGACTTTGCTGAACTTCATGATTTCATGAATCAAAAGTTGAAGAACTACTCAAGTGGTATGCAGGTTCGTCTAGCCTTTTCAGTGGCTATCAAGGCTCAAGGTGATATTCTTATCTTGGATGAAGTCTTAGCCGTAGGTGACGAGGCCTTCCAACGTAAGTGTAATGACTATTTCATGGAACGTAAGCAATCTGGAAAGACAACTATCTTAGTTACCCATGACATGTCAGCAGTTAAAAAATACTGTAATAAAGCAGTTCTGATTGAACATGGTTTGGTAAAAGTGGTTGGTGATCCAGACGAAGTTGCTAACCAATATAGTTTTGATAATGCTGCTGGTCAAAAGGTTTCAAACGACGACGTTGTTGTTGAAAATCCTAAAATCACTGATTTACAAGTAAAACTCTTGAATGACAATATTATCAGTCCTGACCAAGATATTTCATTTGAGATTTCATATGATGTCAATGAGGATATTGAGACCTATATTGCCTTTTCATTGACAGATATTGACCGTGGTATCTGGATTTATAATGACAATTCCATGGACAATAAAACGAGTGGTTCTGGAAGAAAAACACTCACATATAAATGTAGTCTTGCCCATCTTAATAACATTAAGCTTAAGCTTCAGGTTTCTGTTCGAGATAAGGATGATAAGATGATTGCTTTTGCTGATTCAGATAACTCACCAGTTATTCTCTTGAATCGAACTGATATTGAAGATGATGATAAGTCTGCTAAAGATTCTGCAACTGGTATGGTTCAGAGAAATGGAAAATGGGAGATTCAAGAATAAATGAAACGTCTCTTATTGTATGTTCATTATAATAAGTACGACGAATTAAGTGGTCATGTGCTCTACCAATTGGAGCAACTTCGACCACTTTTTTCTAAACTTATTGTGATTTCAAATAGTCAACTAACGGAATCGGCAACATTAACTCTCAAAGAGCTTGGCATAGATGAAGTTATCCAGAGAGAGAATCTGGGCTTTGATTTTGCAGCTTGGAGAGATGGTATGGCTCATGTTGGATTCGAACATTTAACAGACTTCGATTCGGTTACACTCATGAATGATACTTGCTTTGGTCCTCTTTGGGATTTGTCTAACATAGTTGAAGGATTTGAAGAGCGCCCGAATGTTGACTTTTGGGGGATGACGAATTTTAGAAAGACCAAATATTTCGATGAGCATTTGCAAAGTTATTTTATATCTTTCAAAAAGCATGTTGTCGGTTCAGAATCCTTTCAAAAATTTTGGACTTCTATAAAGACTTTTACCGATGTTCAAGATGTTATTGATAATTATGAAACTAGGGTTACTAGTGTTCTTACTGAGGCGGGGTATCGTTTTGGTGCTGTCTTTAATACTATTGATGCAGAGGCAGAAGACTTAATTCACCCTGATTTTTCTTACTATAGACCGATAAGTACACTTGAACATAAGGTACCGTTCATTAAACTAAAAGCATTTACTGACAATGAAAAAAAGGGAAGACTACTTTTAGACTATATTACTAAGCTATCGGCATATCCAGTAGCACTAATTAAGTCCCATCTTAACAGCTACCATTCGCCAGATAGCTTAGTCATTTTAGATGAAAAAATCATCGAATCCTCATTTCATTCGGTAAGTGGGAAAGGCTATCATTCGGCTATCCATGTACATATTAGTGACCTTGAGAGACTAAAAGTTTTCTCTGATAAAAAGTTATTTGCCTTTTATTATTTCACTTTATCAAGCCATTTGGATAAAAATATCGTTGAGAACACCTTATTAAATAGCTTTGATAAAGATAGATTTCAGCTAGTCTCACAAAGATTTGATAATCATTACCATGCCTTAGTATCCTTGGCATCTCAGCTTAGCGAGTATGACTTTGTTGGGCATTTTCACACAGAAGACTTTGGAAATGAGGGCAAACTTGTTGATGAAGCTACAAGACTTGCTTTAGTGGATATGTTATTAGATGAAGAGAAAGTGGCATCAATCTTTGACCATTTTCCAGAGGTTGGTCTGGTTTTTGCTGATTTATCAAAAGAACTCTATTGGACAGATGCAATTGGTGCCTTAAATCAAGAACAAACTGTTAAACTAACTGACGAATGTCAAAAAGTAATCAATCATTCGCTTCATATTTTTCAAGGTTCTATGTGGTTATCAAAAGATTTTCTAGAAAAAATTATTCTTAAGGATAAGCAAGCTTTCGATGACTTTGATGAGGATACCCTTTCTTATCTTTTCTATCGAAAAGCCTGGGATCTAGGAATTGATTATCGTATTATTGCTTCAGGAAAAATATCTTTTGCAGAACGTTATAAGCTCCATCTTATTGAAATGTCGCAGGTAGCAGAACCACTGACGTTAAAGAAAAAATTTTCAGCATACCGGAAAGCTTTGTTAAAAAAATTGGGTTTAAAAAAATCCTCAGCTGTGTAACTTCCCCCTCCCACTTACGAATAAGTAAGTAGGAGGTTTTTTCTTATGTATAGTATTGTAGCTGAGGAGTCGGGGCTTTTGCCTCGTGAACGACTCTTACAGAAGGGAGCAGAGGTCTTGTCTGACCAAGAGCTGTTGGCGATAGTGCTGCGGACGGGGACTAAGTCTGAGTCGGTCTTATCTATGGCCAATCGTATTTTGAAAGGGATGACGAGTTTGGCGGATTTGTCTCGTTTGTCCTTGAAAGAGCTTCAGGAGATTCCTGGTATTGGGCGTGTGAAATCCATTGAACTGAAGGCTATGGTGGAGTTGGCTAAGCGGATTGAGAAGGCTGAGCTAGCGCGTTCTGAGCAGATTATGTCCAGTCAGCAGGTGGCGCGTCGTATGATGTTGGATATTGGGGACAAGCCTCAGGAGCATCTGGTGGCTATCTATTTGGATACGCAGAATCGTATTATTCAGCAAAAGACGGTCTTTATTGGTGGGGTCCGTCGTTCGATTGCTGAGCCACGTGAGATTTTACATTATGCCTGTCATCTGATGGCAACGTCTTTGATTGTGGTTCACAATCATCCTTCGGGGGAAGCCTATCCTAGTCGTAATGATATTGATTTTACTCAAAAGATTAAGCGATCCTGTGACGACTTGGGAATTTGTCTGCTTGATCATCTGATTGTTGGCAAATCAACCTATTATTCCTTTCGTGAGGAGAGGGAGGATTTTGAACTTTAAGGAGAGTCTATCAGTTAAAGACACAAGAAAAGCAACTGAATGCAGTATCAGTTGCTTTTAAAGTTCATTTACGACGTATTCAAAGAGTTTAAGGTCTTCTTCACGTTTGTGTAGGAGAAGCTCTGGATGCCACTGAACACCAAGGTAACGAAGGTCTGGAGTGTTTGATTCAACAGCTTCGATAGTGTTATCCTCAGGGTCACGCGCAATTACACGGAGGTCAGAGGCCAAGTGCTTAATACTCTGATGGTGGAAAGAGTTGATAGAGGTTTCACGACCGTAGATCTCCGCTAACTTACTGTGTTCGTCGATAATCATCTCATGGTAAAGGTAATCAGAAGGCTTGTCCTGCCAGTGTCTTTCAATGTCTTGGTGGAGACTACCACCAAGGGCAACATTCATGAGTTGTGTTCCACGACAGATTGAAAAAATCGGTTTTTTCTGTTTGGTAGCTTCTTCGATTAAGGCCATCTCAAAGAGATCACGCTCGAGGAAAAAGTCATCCTCACTGGCATGATTTTCTTCGTTGTAGAATTTAGGGTCAACGTTTTGACCACCGATGAGGACAAGCTTGTCAATCATGGAGATATAGGTTTTAGCTTCCGAAGGATCGGATACTGGTAGAAGGATTGCTAGACCACCAGCTTTTTGAACTCCTTCTACGAAGCCGGATGGGGCATAAGACCAGTGGATATCTTCATGAGCTGGATTAGGCCTTACATTAGCTGTGATACCGATAATTGGTTTAGTCATTGTTTCTCCTTGATTTTTCTTCTTCTTTCATGAAATAGAGTAGGGTTTGTAGTTCGCTAGTCAAGTCTACATATTGGACCACCACATGGCGTGGCAGATTGAGGTTGACTGGAGAGAAGCAGAGAATGCCTTCGATTCCAGCATCAACCAAAAGCTCAGCCACTTCCTGTGCCTTGACTGATGGCACTGTCAGGATGGCCGTTTTGATATCTTCCTGGGCAATCTTTTCCTTGATTTGAGAGATACCATAGATAGGAATCTTGTCCTCAGTCTCGCTTCCTACCAGTTCGTTATCGTCTGTATCAAAAGCCATAACCAGCTGCATGCGGTTACGTTCTTGAAAACGGTAGTGTAGAAGAGCACGCCCGATATTTCCCACTCCTACAAGGAGTACCTTAGTTGTCGCATTATCATTAAGGAGTTCAGCGAAAAATGTCATCAGCTTACTAACGTCATAACCAAAACCACGGCGACCTAGCTCACCAAAATAGGAGAAGTCACGACGAACAGTGGCAGGGTCAATTCCAATAGCTTCAGCAATTTGTTTGGAACTTGCTTTGTCGATATTTTCACGATGGAATCGTTTGAAAATTCGATAATAGAGAGAGAGACGTTTAGCTGTGGCGTTTGGAATGTTTTTCTCAAATGTCATTGATCGCTTTCCTTTCTTCAATTAGTATGATTCTCTTATATTTTAAGAAAAGTTTGTGAAGATTGCAACAAAATAGTGTAGATGAGGCGATATAAAAAACCTATCACTAGGATAGGCTATTTCTATATATCTAGAAAAAGGTTTAAACTTCTTCTTGCTCAAAAACTTGACGGTCTACCAAACTCTGCATCAAGAAGTAGAATTTTTCTTGTAAGATGTGGTGGTCTTCATTTTTAAAGATATTAACGTTACGAAGACCAGATTTGTCTGTGATTGACAATTTGAAACCTGTCAAATCTTTGTTAATAGTGATTTTGAGTGGGAAACCTTCGCCTGAATTAGGCACTTTTTCGAGAAGGCGGTGCAACTCGTAGTTTCCGATTTTATTTTGCACAAAAGTCGTATCACGTAGAGTGAATTTTTTGACATTAGGACTGATGGTGTAACGGTACTTACAGTCAGTCAAATGAATGCTTTTTTCAAATGCCATGTTAGTCTCCTATGATTTGATTAAGTTTTTCTGCTAGGGCCTGGAGTTCTTCAGCGGTATTTTCCTCTGATAAACTAATGCGAATGGCTGTTTTTAGCTTGTCAGAATCCTTGCCATAGAGGGCCTGGATGACATGACTTGGATCAACAGTTCCAGCAGTACAAGCAGAACCTGTTGAGACAGCAAAGCCTGCGAGGTCTAACAAGGTTAAGAGAGGGCCGTTTTCCTTATCAGGAAAACTGATGTTGATGACGTGAGGTAGGCTAGGTCCTCCACCATTGATTTCATAAGGAATGGTAAGGGAATCTAGAAAGGTCTGACGAATCGTTTCAACGTGCTGGTAATTGTCTTGGTAGTGGTCGCTAGCTTGTTTGTAAGCTGCGGTCATACCTGCAATCCCGACCAGGTTTTCAGTACTGGCACGGCGTTTTTCTTCTTGCTCACCACCGTGGAGTAGGTTGTCAAAATGCAAATCGTTATGATAGAGCAAGCCGACACCTTTAGGTCCGTGGAATTTATGGGCACTAATAGAGAGAAAATCGGCTCCAAGTTCCTCTGGGTGAATAGGAAGCTTTCCTGCTACCTGAACGGCATCGACGTGGAAGGCAGCTTGGTGATTGGCAAGCAAGTCACCAATTTCCTTAATAGGAAGTAATTGGCCAGTCTCATTATTGGCATACATAATAGAAACCAGAATGGTATCGTCACGTAAGGCATCAGCGATTTGTTGGACAGTAATGACTTGATTTTCTGGTTGAATATAGGTTACTTCAAAACCAAAACGCTCTTCCAAGTAGGCCATGGTGTGAAGGACAGAGTGGTGTTCAATAGCAGTTGTAATCAGGTGCTTACCTTTAGCTTGATTGGCTAGGGCGTAACCTTTGATAGCTGTATTGTTTCCTTCAGTCCCACCAGAAGTGAAAATAAGCTTACGAGCAGGGACTTCAAAGTGTTTGGCCATTTCTTCACGGGCTTCACGAAGTTCCTTAGAAGCCTGTCGACCGTAAGCATGGAGGCTGGATGGATTTCCAAAGGTTTCAGTCATGACATGTGTCATAGCTGAAATAGCAGCAGTATTTAAAGGAGTTGTTGCTGCGTTGTCCAAATAAACCATAGCTTAGTCCTCGTTTGCAGTGTAAGCAAAGAGTGGGCTAAGTGGTTGACGTTCGAAGATACGAGTAGTAGCGTTAGCGATTAGCTTACTTGCTGAAATGTATTTAACGTTTGTAGGAACTTTTTCTTTAGTTGCAACTGAATCTGTCACCAAGATTTCTTTAATTGGAGCAGCGTTGAGGACTTCAGCAGCACCTCCTGCAAAGAGACCGTGACTAGCTACTGCATAGATGTCTTTAACGCCACCACGTTCAAGGATTTTAGCAGCTTCAGCAAACGTTTTACCAGTGTTAAGGATATCATCAACCAAGATTGCTGTTTTTCCTTCAACCTCACCGATGATGTAGCCTTCTTCACGTTCTGAATCATCTTGAGCGTAGTCAATGATAGCGATTGGTGCATCAAGGTAGTCCGCCAAGCTACGAGCACGTTTAACACCTGAGTTTTTAGGGCTAACAACGACAACATCACTTCCTGTGAATCCTTTTTTGTTGTAGTATTCAGCAAACAAAGGCATTGTGAAGAGGTTATCTACTGGGATATCGAAGAATCCTTGAACTTGGACAGCGTGAAGGTCAAGCGTCAAGAGACGATTGACACCAGCTTTAACTAGCATATTGGCAATCAATTTAGCAGTGATGGGTTCACGTGACGCAGCGATACGGTCTTGACGTGCATAACCAAAGTAAGGCATAACAACGTTGACAGAGTTAGCACTGGCACGTTTGCAGGCATCAATCATGATGAGCAATTCCCAAAGGTGGTCGTTAACAGGGTTGCTAGTAGATTGGATGATATAGATATCGTCCCCACGAACAGACTCTTCAATGTTGATCATGATTTCACCGTCAGAAAATTGACGTGAAGATACTTTACCAAGTGGCAATCCAGTAGCCTCAGCAATTTTTTCAGCAATTTCTGGGTTTGAGCTGAGCGAGAACAATTTCAATTGTGGGTTTGCTTTTTGATGTACCATGACGATGGTGACTCCTTTAAAAAAATAAGATGCTAAGCCCAGTTAGGGCTATTGTAATAAAACTACAGATAGTTCTATTTTAGCAAAAAGAAGCAGAAATTTCAGCCTTCAAAGTGTGGTATTAGTGAAAAATACCGAACCTTTGTTAGATAAAACGCCTTTGTATGCGTTTTTAGAGAAATCTATTACCCTCTGGAGTTCTAAATACTTGTGGCATTTGAAGCTACATGTGTTTAAAATAAAAAAACAAGGAGCCAACTCCTTGTCTAAATTTTAGTCTTTGTCTCGTTTGAGGGTAGCTACAAAGCGTGCAACCTTACTCTTGGCATACTTAAAGTCAATGTTATTTTCTTTAAGAAAGGCATCAAAGTCGTCTTTACCTTTCTCAGCATCCGAAACTTCTAGTTCAAGCTCGTAATCTTTCTTGTCAGCATAGACATTGACATCAAGAGCCATGAGGCCGATGTTGGTCTGGTACTCGCGACGAGTTGTGGTCAAATGTCCGAGGATGGTTAGGTCCTCTAGTTTAACCCCACGTTCTAAAAGAATGGATTTGATTTGACAATCAGGAAAGTCCAGCGACTTAGTCAAAGCCTTAGCATCCGCACAATCCATGGTAAGGTTGTACTCCATGTTCCCGACTTTTTCAGGGATTTTCAAGGTCAGCTCACCATGAGTGGGAAGTGTCCTAATACGCAAAGACAACTTTTTATTTCTCATGTCACTCTGAGGAGTGTCGATGTAGTAGTTTGTTTGCGTAACAGGTGTCACATGGGAGAAAAGCATCGCTAAACGATTGTACTCGTCTTTGGTGAGTAGAGTCTTGTACTCTATCTCTAAATGGTTCATGTGTGTCCTCCCTTGTGCTTTCAAATGTGGTATAATATAACAGATTGTATTTATTTTATAAAAAACTAAAGCTTTTGACAAGGAGGAGTCCTATCTTGACCATGGATTGGGAAGAATTTCTAGACCCCTATATTCAGGCCGTAGGTGAGCTCAAAATCAAGCTCCGAGGCATTCGTAAACAATTTCGTAAGCAAAATCGTCACTCGCCTATTGAGTTTGTGACGGGACGTGTGAAGTCAGTGGCTTCCATTGAGGAGAAAATCGCCCTTCGTGGCCTTTCGGTTGAAAATTTGGCTCAAGATATGCAGGATATCGCTGGTCTCCGAGTCATGGTCCAATTTGTCGATGATGTGGATGAGGTTTTGGCTTTGCTTCGTCATCGTAGTGATATGACGATTATTTCAGAGCGAGACTATATCAGAAACCGTAAAAATTCGGGTTATCGCTCTTATCATGTTATCATCTCTTATCCCGTTGATACCATAGATGGTCGTAAGGAAATTCTTGCAGAGATTCAGATTAGGACTTTGGCCATGAACTTTTGGGCCACCATTGAACATTCCCTTAATTACAAGTATCAGGGGAATTTTCCTGAGGAGATTAAACTTCGCTTGGAAACTACGGCCCGCATGGCTTATGAGCTTGACGAAGAGATGCGGAAGATACGTGATGATATTAGAGAAGCCCAGTTGCTCTTTGATCCAATTAATAGAACTTTGAAGGATAGTGTAGGAAATAGTGATGACACAGATGAAGACCTCTTCGGATGAGATGAAGGTAGCTATTATTGCCAATGGCAAACCCCAAAGTAGGCGTGTTGCCTCGAAACTTTTTAATGCCTTTCGAGATGATCCTGATTTTTATTTGACCAAGAAAAATCCAGATGTGGTCATCTCAATTGGTGGTGATGGCATGTTGCTATCGGCCTTTCATATGTATGAAAAAGAGCTTGCGCATGTGCGTTTTGTAGGGATTCACACGGGTCATTTAGGCTTTTATACGGATTATTTGGACAGTGAGGTGGATCAATTAATCGAGACGCTTCGAAAAGATAGTGGTGCAAAGATTTCTTACCCTCTTTTGAATGTCAAATTGACCCTGGCTGATGGTCGTTCTTTTACATCGATTGCCCTCAATGAAGCAGCCATCAAGCGTAATGAGAAAACCATGGCAGCAGATGTTTGCCTTAATGATGTCTTGTTTGAGAGCTTCCGTGGAGATGGGTTGTCAGTGTCGACGCCTACAGGATCAACGGCCTACAATAAATCCTTGGGTGGTGCGGTCCTTCATCCCACTATTGAAGCCTTGCAACTGACAGAGATTGCCAGTCTTAATAATCGTGTGTACCGGACCTTAGGAAGTCCCCTTATTGTGCCCAAGCATGAGAAGATTACCGTTTATCCTACCCGAATGGGAAGCTACACTCTATCCGTTGATAATAAAATCTATACCAACCGTAATGTGAAAAAGGTAGAATTTTCGATTGACCAACGAAAGATTTCCTTTGTTGCTAGTGCTAGCCACACAAGTTTCTGGGAACGCGTACGTGATTCCTTTATTGGAGACATGGAAGAATGAGATATGAATTTACCGTAGGACGTTCATGTCGAGTTAAGACCTTTTTGAAGGAGCACGATATTTCAAAAGGACTTCTGGCCAAGATTAAGTTTGAAGGTGGTCATATTTGGGTCAATGGCGAGGAGCAGTTTGCGACTTATCCTGTCCATGAAGGAGATGTGGTTGCCATTGAAATCCCTGACGAGGCACCGCATGAAACCTTGAAGCCAATTCCTTTTGACTTGGATATCGTCTATGAGGATGATAACTTCTTGGTGATTAATAAACCCTATGGCTATGCTAGTATTCCAAGTGTTAACCACGATAATACCATGGCTAATTTTGTCAAACATCATTTTGTCAGCAATAATTATCCCAACCAGCGTGTGCATATTGTGACACGTTTGGATAAGGACACCTCTGGTCTCATGCTGTTTGCTAAGCATGGTTACGCCCATGCTCGTATGGATAAACAGTTACAACAGAAGTCTATCAAGAAACATTACTATGCCTTGGTTGAAGGTGACACCAAACTTGAGAAGCAGGGTGAAATCATTGCACCGATTGCGCGCGATGAGGATTCCATTATCACACGTCGAGTCCATAAGTCGGGGAAATATGCCCACACTAGTTATCGTTTGGTAGGTGATTATGGTAGGGTTAAACTGGTTGATATCAATTTGCATACTGGGCGTACTCACCAGATTCGCGTCCACTTTGCCCACTTAGGCCTTCCCCTTTTGGGAGATGATCTTTATGGTGGTTCTCTAGACTATGGTATTGAGCGCCAGGCCTTGCATTGTCACCGTCTTGCATTTGTTGATCCTTTCACCAAAAAAGAGATGGTCCATGCATCTTCCTTGACAGATGATTTTGAAACCGTTATCATGAATTTACAAACTAAAAAAGATTGATTGAGGAATTTTTTTATGCGTAGTCTATTTGGTGAACTTCGTGAACATATTTTAGGGAAGGGTATTAAGATTGTTTTCCCTGAGGGTAACGACGACCGTGTGGTTCGTGCAGCAGCCCGTTTGAAATTTGAAGGATTGGTTGATCCTATTATTTTGGGAGACCCAGCAGAGGTTCACAAAATCTTGCACGATCTCGGTTTTGCAGACTTTAACTATACAATTATTAATCCTGAAACCTATGAAGATTTCGAGGAAATGAAGGAAAAATTTGTTGAAATCCGTAAAGGGAAAGCGACAATGGAAGATGCGGAAAAGTTGCTTCGTGATGTCAACTATTTTGGTGTTATGTTAGTTAAACTTGGTTTAGCAGATGGAATGGTTTCAGGTGCGATTCATTCAACAGCGGATACGGTACGTCCTGCCCTTCAAATTATCAAAACAAAACCAGGCATTTCACGTACATCAGGTGTCTTCCTTATGAACCGTGAAAATACCGATCATCGCTTGATGTTTGCTGACTGTGCTATCAATATTGAACCAAATGCTCAAGAATTGGCAGAAATTGCAATTAATACTGCCGAAACAGCTAAAGTTTTTGGTATTGATCCTAAAGTGGCTATGCTTAGCTTCTCAACAAAAGGTTCTGCTAAATCGCCAAAAGTTGACAGGGTTGTTCAAGCAACAAATATTGCTAAAGAAATGCGTCCTGACTTGGCTATTGATGGGGAGTTGCAGTTCGATTCAGCATTTGTTCCAGCAACAGCGGCTATTAAGGCTCCAGATAGTGACGTAGCAGGACATGCTAATGTCTTTGTTTTCCCTGGCTTGCAAGCAGGTAACATTGGATATAAGATTGCCCAACGTTTGGGAATGTTCGAAGCTATCGGACCAATCTTACAAGGTCTTAATAAACCAGTAAACGATCTTTCTCGTGGTGCTAGTGCTGAAGACATTTATAATTTAGCTATTATCACAGCTGCTCAAGCTCTTAATAACTAATTTTGTCTCAAAAAAGAGGTCTGACCAAGGTGTTAGGCCTTTTTGTTTTATGCATGACTGGTGATTAAAAATAAATCGATTAAAGTAGCTAGAAATCCAGGAAATACAATGGACTGTTGAGTTTGCCATGTTTCATTATGTACTTTGCTTGTGCAAAATATTCTGAAAGTGACTGTTTTTCTTGATTATTTATGCTATAATGAAAGAGTAAAATTTTATTTTTTGGAGAAATCTTATGAAAAAAAGCAAATGGTTAGCCCTCGCGGGTGTGGCACTCCTCAGTGTAGGTGCCTTAGCGGCTTGTTCTTCTAAGTCAAGTACTAGTGGAACGACTTATGGTTATGTTTATAATTCAGATCCAGAATCATTGGATTACATCACTTCAAATACAGGACCTACAAAAATTGCTGTAACTAATGGTGTAGATGGACTTATGGAAGCGGACAAATATGGTAATCTTGTCCCTTCAGTAGCTGAAGATTGGTCTGTCTCTCAAGATGGTCTGACTTATACTTATAAAATCCGTAAGGGAGTTAAATGGTATACTTCTGATGGTGAAGAGTATGCTGATGTGACTGCTAAGGACTTTGTGACTGGTCTTAAGCATGCGGCTGATGGCAAGTCTGGAGCTCTTTACTTGGTGCAAGATTCTATTGCTGGCTTGTCTGACTACCTCTCTGGTGCCAATAAAGATTTCTCAAATGTAGGCGTTAAAGCAATCGACGATTATACATTGCAATACACCCTTAAAAAACCTGAGCCATACTGGAATTCTAAAACAACTTATGGCTTGCTCTTCCCAGTTAACGAAGACTTTCTTAAGAATAAAGGGAAAGATTTTGGTAAGTCAACAGACCCAACCTCTATCCTCTATAATGGTCCTTTCCTTCTCAAATCTTTGACAGCTAAATCATCTATTGAGTTGACTAAGAATGAAAATTATTGGGACAAGAAAAATGTACACTTTGATGCCATCAAATTGTCATATTATGACGGTTCGGATCAAGAGGCTCTAGAACGTGGTTTCACGGATGGTGCCTATAGTTTGGCTCGTGTCTACCCAACGAGTTCTAACTATGCTTCTGTAGAGAAGAAATATAAAGATAACATTTATTACACTGCAGCAGGTGCGTCTACATCAGCCATTGGTGTTAATATCGACCGCCAAAGCTATAAATTCTCAGCCAAGAAGACGGATGCTGAAAAGACATCAACTAAGAAGGCTCTTCTAAACAAAGACTTCCGTCAATCAATTAACTTTGCTATTGATCGTACGGCTTATCAATCACAAATGAATGGTAAAGATGGTGCAGCTCTAGCTCTTCGTAATCTTTTTGTTCCTTCTGATTTTGTCAGTGCAGGTGATAAGACCTTTGGAGATCTTGTAACAGAGAAAATGTCCTCTTATGGTAATGAATGGTCAGGTGTAAACTTTACTGATGGTCAAGATGGCCTCTACAATGCTGAAAAAGCTAAGACTGAGTTTGCCAAAGCTAAGGAAGCTCTCCAAGCAGATGGTGTTCAATTCCCAATTCACTTGGACCTTCCAGTTGACCAAAGTTCTAAAATCCATGTTGCTCAGGCTCAATCTTTGAAACAAACCATTGAACAATCATTGGGTAGCGATAATGTGGTTATCGATGTTAACCAATTGTCATCTGATGATATGCAAAATGCGACTCTTAATGCAGCAAATGCAGCAGCAGAAGACTGGGATATTTCTAACGGTGTGGTTTGGGGTCCAGACTATCAAGATCCATCAACTTATCTTGATATCTTCAAAACAACATCAAGTGAAAACACCAAGACTTTCATGGGTTATGATAATCCAAACAATGCAGCAGCAGCCCAAGTAGGTCTTAAAGATTATGATGCCTTGCTTGATTCAGCAGCTTCAGAAACAACAGACCTCAATGCTCGTTACGACCGTTATGCCCAAGCTCAAGCTTGGTTGGAAGATAGCTCACTCGTCATTCCATTGACAGTTGGTAACGGTGCAGCACCAGTTATCTCACGTTTGACACCATTTACGGGTGCTAGCATGCAGGTGGGTGATAAGAACTCATCAGACTACTTCAAATATGTGAAACCACAAGAAAAAGTAGTTACTAAGAAAGAATATGAACAAAGTCGTGAAAAATGGCTTAAAGAAAAGAAAGCATCTAACGAAAAAGCTCAAAAAGATCTTGAGAAACACGTTAAATAATATTTTTGAGGAAAAGGCAGTTTGCCTTTTTCTTTTGTCAAAAAAGGGGCTAATTCCTAGTGTTCATAAGGGGGATAATTGTGAGAAAGTCAGCATAAGACAAAATATTCTGAAAATTGTACTCATCATATTTTTTATGGTATAATGTAGGCATATCAAAAAAGATTTTTGGAGAATGCTTATGAAAAAAAGTAAATGGTTGGCCCTTGCGGGTGTTTCCCTCCTAAGTGTTGGGGTTTTAGTGGCTTGTTCGTCAAAATCAAACACTTCAAGCAATACTTTTAACTATGTTTATAATGCTGATCCTGAGACATTGGATTACCTTATTTCCAATAAGGGTTCAACAATTGATGCTGTGACAAATGGTGTCGATGGTCTTTTGGAAAACGATAAATATGGTAACTTGGTACCTTCTATTGCCAAGGACTGGACTGTTTCAGCTGATGGTTTAACTTATACATACAAACTTCGTAAGGGAGTCAAATGGTATACTTCAGACGGTGAAGAGTATGCAGAAGTAACAGCTAAAGACTTCGTAACAGGTCTTAAGCATGCTGCTGATAAAAAGACAGAGTCAATTTACTTGGCAAAAGATTCTGTAGTAGGTCTTGCTGATTATTTCAATGGTACTGATAAAGACTTCTCTAAAGTTGGCGTTAAAGCACTTGATGATTACACTCTTCAGTACACACTTAAACAACCAGAACCTTACTGGAATTCTAAGATGACTTATTCTCTCTTCTGGCCTGTTAATGAAGAGTTCCTTAAGTCAAAAGGGGATAGCTTTGGTAAATCAACAGATCCATCATCTATCCTTTATAATGGTCCATACATCCTTAAGTCATTGACAGCTAAATCATCTATTGAGTTGGCTAAAAATGAAAACTACTGGGATAAGAAAAATGTCCACTATGATGGGGTGAAATTGTCATTTTTCGATGGCTCTGATCAAGAGGCTCAAGTCCGTAATTTCACTGATGGCGCCTATAGCCAAGCACGTATTTATCCAACAGGGTCGAACTTCGCCTCAGTAAAAAAACAATATAAAGATAATATTTTCTATACACAACCATCTGCTGATATTGTTGGTGTTGGTGTTAATATTGATCGTCAGTCTTACAACCATACATCTAAAAAGACTGATGCTGAGAAAGATTCAACTAAGAAAGCTCTTCTTAACAAGGACTTCCGCCAATCTATTAACTTCTCAATTAATCGTGAGTCATACTCAGCTCAAATTAATGGAGAAGAAGGGGGAGTTCTAGCTGTTCGTAACCTTCTTGTGAAACCTGATTTTGTTTATGCTGGTGACAAGTCATTTGGTGATTTGGTAACTGAAAAGATGGCTTCTTACGGTGACGAGTGGTCAGGTGTTAACCTTAAAGACAGTCAAGATGGTCTCTTCAATGCTGGTAAGGCTAAGACTGAATTTAATAAGGCTAAGGAAGCCCTCCAAGCACAAGGTGTTCAATTCCCAATTCACTTAGATATGCCAGTTGACCAAACAGCAAAGACAAAGGTGGCTCGTGCACAGTCTTTGAAACAATCTGTTGAAGAGACACTCGGTAAAGAAAATGTTGTGGTTGACCTCAACCAAATGTCTCAAGATGACCTGTTGAACGCAACTCTTTCTGCTCCTAATGCAGCAGCAGAAGACTGGGATATTACTGACTCAGTTGCTTGGGCACCTGACTATGAAGACCCATCAACATACCTTGATATCTTCAAGACAACAGCTAGTGAGAACACAAAAACTTACATGGGATTTGACGATCCTAACAATGCAGCAGCAGCTCAAGTAGGTCTTAAAGACTTTGATGCTTTGGTTGAAAATGCAGCTAAAGAAACAAGCGACCTCAACGTACGTTATGAACGTTATGCAGAGGCACAAGCTTGGTTGGAAGATAGCTCACTCTTCATGCCACTTATGGTTAACAAGGGGGCTGCGCCAATGGTAGCTCGTTTGACACCATTTTCAGGTGCTTACTCTCAAGTAGGACCTAAGGGTTCTGACAGATACTTCAAGTACCTTGAACCTCAAAAAGATGTTGTCACTAAGAAAAACTATGATAAAGCTCGCGAAAGCTGGCTTAAAGAAAAGTCTAAGTCCAACGAAAAAGCTCAAAAAGACCTTGAGAAACACGTTAAATAAAAGGACGATGGAACTTTCTCATTAGATTGGGAAAGTTCTTTTGGAATTAAAGGAAGAGACATGAAAAAATATATTTTATTGAGAACCCTCCGTTCTCTATTGTCAATATTTGTCGTGACGGCCTTGACCTACACGATTATCTATACCATGGTGCCGAGGCGTCTGATTTTCAGACAGGACCCTAACTACAACAAGATTGCTAAGACAGCTGATTCTAAGGCTAACTATGAAAATACAATCTATGAACGTATGGGTTACATTGATTACTATGACACCAAGGAGTTGCAGGAGAAAGCTAGCTCCCTTGATAAGTCAGTAACCACTAAGCCAACAAAAGAAAATAAGGCTATCTACCAAAAATATGTGGATAGTTTGGGACATGGCTGGCGTTTGCATCAGTTCAAGCAAAGTAAACAATTCTATGCGACACGTGATGTGCCAGTACTTGAACGTGTGTTTGGCTTCTATACGCACCTCTTTGAATTTGACAATACTGGATGGGTTAAAGATAAAACAAATCCAAACTTGAAGCGTTATATCCGTATTGAAAATGACCCAGCTATCGGTTGGTCAGTTGTTGGTTCAGGGACTAAGCATAAATACTTGCTTTACTTTAACGGTCAGTTCCCATTTGTTCACCAAAACTTTGTTAAGATGAACCTTGGTACATCTTACCCAACTTATGCTGAGCAAGGTGTTCTTGATGTTATTACACAAGGTCAAGGACAAACACAAAGTTCTGAGGTCAACTTCCCTACTGGTAAGAAGGTATCTTCAGTAGATATCTACTCTCGTACTTATAAATCACCAAGTCAGGCTGATGCTAGAGATCGTTCTTACTATGGAAATGACCCATACACAGCGACCAAGAGTCGCTACCAATACCCATCAATGGTGACAAGTTCTGCCATTGCAGGTTTGATTGGTTTGGTCTTGTCTTATGCTTTGGCAATTCCATTGGGATCATACATGGCACGCTTTAAAAATACCCTCTTTGATAGTGTATCAACAGGTGTCTTGACTTTCTTGCTTTCACTACCAACCATCGCCTTGGTTTATATCATTCGTTTGATTGGTTCTGAGATTGGTCTTCCAGATTCCTTCCCTATCTTGGGTGCGGGTGACTGGCGTTCATACGTCTTGCCATCTGTTATTCTCGGTCTCTTGTCAACACCAGGTCTTGCGATTTGGATTCGTCGTTACATGATTGACTTGCAATCACAAGACTTCGTTCGTTTTGCACGTGCCAAAGGGTTGTCAGAACAAGAAATTTCGAATAAACACATTTTCAAAAACGCTATGGTTTCCTTGGTTTCAGGAATCCCAGCATCTATCGTTAGTGTTATCACAGGGGCAACCTTGACAGAAACAATCTTCGCCTTCCCTGGTATGGGTAAAATGTTGATTGACTCTGTCCGTGCTTCAAATAACGCTATGGTTGTGGGTCTTGTATTTATTTTCACAGCCCTCACCATCTTCTCATTGCTTGTGGGTGATATCCTTATGACTATGATTGACCCACGTATCAAATTGACATCTAAAGGAGGTAAATAATGGCTTCAATTGATAAAAGTAAGTTCCAATTTGTAAAGCGCGATGATTTTGCCTCTGAAACAATTGATGCACCGGCCTATTCATACTGGAAATCGGTGATGCGTCAGTTCTTCAAGAAGAAGTCAACAACTGTCATGTTGGGAATCTTGATTGCTATCATTTTGATGAGTTTTATCTACCCGATGTTTTCAAAATTTGACTTTAATGATGTGTCTAAGGTTAATGACTTTAGTGTACGTTATGTGCATCCTAATGGCCAGTATTGGTTTGGTACAGATAGTAACGGGAAATCCCTCTTCGATAGTGTTTGGTTTGGAGCTCGTAATTCTATCCTTATTGCTGTTATCGCTACCTTCCTTAACGTTGTTATTGGTTTGCTTGTAGGTGCTGTTTGGGGGATTTCTAAGACCTTCGATATGATTATGATGGAAATCTACAACATCATCTCAAATATTCCTGCCCTCCTTGTAGTTATCGTCTTGACTTACTCATTGGGTGCTGGTTTCTGGAATATGATCTTTGCCATGACTGTTACAGGGTGGATTGGTATTGCCTATACTATCCGTATTCAAATCATGCGTTACCGTGATTTGGAGTATAACTTGGCTTCTCGTACACTGGGAACACCAACTCCTAAGATTGTGGTTAAAAACATCATGCCACAACTAGTGTCAGTTATCGTAACTATGGCTAGTCAGCTCTTGCCAGGATTTATCTCTTACGAAGCCTTCCTTTCATACTTTGGTTTAGGGCTTCCTGTTACGACGCCTAGTCTTGGTCGTTTGATTTCAGACTATGCACAGAACGTTACAGTCAATGCTTATCTCTTCTGGATTCCATTGACTACTTTGATCCTCGTTTCCCTTGCTCTCTTTATTGTCGGTCAAAACTTGGCGGATGCCAGCGACCCACGTACGCATAGATAGGAGTCCAATATGACAGAAAATAAAAATGTAATATTATCGGCTCGCGATATCGTCGTGGAATTTGACGTTCGTGACCGTGTTTTGACAGCCATTCGAGGAGTTTCCCTTGATTTGGTTGAAGGTGAAGTTTTAGCCTTGGTTGGTGAGTCTGGTTCAGGTAAATCAGTTTTGACTAAGACTTTCACAGGGATGCTTGAAGAAAATGGTCGTGTCGCTAGTGGTTCGATTGATTATCGCGGTCAAGATTTGACTAAGCTTAAGAGTCACCAAGATTGGGCATCTATTCGTGGGGCTAAGATTGCAACTATCTTCCAAGATCCTATGACCAGTCTTGACCCAATTAAGACTATCGGTAGCCAAATTGTTGAGGTCATTGTCAAACACCAAGGAAAATCAGCCAAAGAAGCTAAAAAAATGGCCATTGATTACATGGGCAAGGTTGGTATTCCTGATGCTGAAAAACGTTTCAATGAGTATCCTTTCCAATACTCTGGTGGGATGCGTCAACGTATCGTTATTGCCATTGCCTTGGCTTGTCATCCAGATGTCCTTATCTGTGACGAACCAACAACTGCTCTCGATGTGACCATTCAAGCTCAAATCATCGACCTCTTGAAATCACTCAAAGAGGAGTACGGTTTCTCAGTGATTTTCATTACCCATGACCTTGGTGTGGTAGCAAGTATCGCTGATAAGGTTGCTGTTATGTATGCTGGTGAAATCATTGAATACGCAACTGTTGAGGAAATTTTCTATGAGCCTTGTCATCCATACACGTGGAGCTTGCTTTCAAGCTTGCCACAGTTGGCTGATGATAAGGGTGAGCTTTTCTCAATTCCAGGGACACCACCATCACTTTATACACCGGTTGTTGGGGATGCCTTTGCCTTGCGTTCAGACTATGCTATGCAGATTGACTTCGAGGAAAAAGCACCACAATTCCAAGTTTCAGATACTCACTGGGCTAAGACCTGGCTCTTACATGAGGATGCACCAAAAGTTGAAAAACCTGCGGTTATCCAAAATCTACATGAAAAAATCCGTGCTAATATGGGATTTGCACATTTAGGAGATGAGGAGGAAGGCAATGCCTGAGAAGTTAGTTGAAGTAAAAGATGTGGAGATTTCCTTCGGTGAAGGAAGCAAGAAATTCGTTGCTGTCCACAATGCTAATTTTTTCATCAACAAGGGTGAAACCTTTTCCCTCGTTGGTGAGTCTGGTAGTGGTAAAACCACTATCGGGCGTGCCATTATTGGTCTAAATGATACAAGTAATGGTGAGATTATTTTTGACGGTAAGAAAATTAATGGACACTTGTCTCACTCTGAGAAAAACGACCTTATCCGTCGTATCCAGATGATTTTCCAAGACCCTGCGGCTAGTCTGAATGAACGTGCAACAGTCGATTATATCTTGTCTGAGGGCTTGCATAACTTCCATCTCTATAAGGATGAGGAAGATCGTAAAGCTAAAATCAAGAAAATCATCAAAGAAGTGGGACTTCTTGAGGAGCACTTGACACGTTACCCTCACGAATTTTCTGGGGGACAACGTCAACGTATTGGGATTGCACGTTCCTTGGTCATGCAACCTGATTTGGTTATCGCTGACGAACCCATCTCAGCCCTTGACGTGTCAGTTCGTGCCCAAGTTTTGAACCTGCTTAAGAAATTCCAAAAAGAGTTGGGATTGACCTACCTCTTTATCGCTCACGACTTGTCAGTGGTCCGTTTCATTTCTGACCGTATCGCTGTTATTTACAAGGGGACAATCGTGGAAGTTGCTGAGACAGAAGAACTCTACAACAATCCTATCCACCCTTACACCAAGTCACTCTTGTCTGCTGTTCCTATTCCAGACCCAATCTTGGAACGTAAGAAAGTCTTGAAGGTTTATGATCCAAACCAACACGACTATTCGGTTGATAAACCAGAAATGGTTGAAGTACGTCCAGGACACTTCGTTTGGGGTAACAAGGCCGAAATTGAGACTTATCGTAAAGAACAAAGTAAATAAGTCTTTTCAATGCAAAAAAAATCGTGTTCCAGAAGGAACACGGTTTTTCTTTAGTCTAAATTTAAGCGTTTGGTCATGATATAGTAGGTACCAAAGTAACTTGCTGCGATGAGAATGAGAGACTGAACTAGACTAAATATATATGACGAGTTATTAATTGCAGTATTTGTTGCATCTCCGGTCAAGGCTGCACCGATTCCAAAGAAGAAACCAATAAAGAATAGGATAGCCTGAATGGCGAAATAGGCGACAAATCCCATAAGAACTTTGTTAGTGTTAAAGAGGTTTCCGATACTAATACAGAGGTAATAGAAAAGGATACCAGCAATTGTTGACAAGATTGTAGAAGGGATGAAGAGGTATAAAGCACCTATTTCTTTTAGGAACTGGCCAAAGTAGCTGGTAGCTAGGAGGACATCTTTGAAGTCTATATTAAATGCGGCTATAATAGCAATCGAAGCAAGTACTACAAGACTAGAAATCGTATTTAAAATAAAGGCTACCAAGAGTTTAGATAAAATCAATTGGTGGGCAGAAACTGGGAGTGTATTGGTTAGATAGCCTTCTCTCCCAAAGACAGTCTTTGCAAAGCGTCTAACAATGAGGACTATTGTCGCTATATAAATGGTTCCCCATACGATAATGGTAGCAAAAACCATCAGTGTAAAGAAAGCGAAGAAGAGTAGACTAGGTTCTTCGTGACTGTGTTCAAAGGTGAATGTTAATTTGTGAAGCATTAAGCCCAAGGGGATAGAGAGTAGGATGGCAATACCATAGATGCCAAGGTACCACTTACGGACCGATTGTAATTCATACTTAACTAATTTCCAAAACATGCTCATACCTCCTAGTTGTGGAACATCTCTCTAAAGAGTTTGTCGATAGATTTGCCATGGGCTTGACGGATATTATCAGCATCCCCTTGAAGTTCAATCTGACCGTATTTTAAGAAGACAACTTCATCTAGGATGGATTCAATATCTGCAATCAAATGGGTTGAAATGATAACAGAAGCATCTTCAGAGTATTGGTTGATGATGGTTTTAAGAATGTAGTCACGTGACGCGGGATCGACTCCACCGATAGGTTCATCGAGGAGATAGAGTTTAGCTTCACGACTCATAACCAAAATCAACTGAACTTTTTCTTTGTTACCTTTTGAGAGGTCTTTAAGGCGCAAATCAGGCTGAAGCTTTAAATCCTGCAAGAGTTGCAAGGCAAGAGGATAACGGAAATCAGCATAGAAATCTTGGAAGAAGTCCAAGTAGTACTGTATTGTCTTACTTTCATCTAAATAGGTTGTGTCAGGCAAATAAGCCACTTGCGCCTTAGTGATAGGTGACGGCTGAAATCCATTAATGGTCACTAAACCTGAAGTCGGTTGGAGGAGGCCATTCAAAATTTTGATTAGGGTTGTTTTACCACTACCGTTTGGTCCTAAGAGACCAATGATTTTACCAGAAGGGATGGACATGGTCACATCTCTAAGGGCTGGAATACCATTATAGGTCTTGGTGAGATTTGTTAGAGTTACAATATCAGTCATCGGTCTACAAGTCCTTTCCTGTTTGTTCGATGTAGTCAGTGATGATAGCTTTGATTTCAGGTGAGCTAAAACCAATGGCTGTCATCTCAGTGACAAAGTTTTTCATGAGACTTTGGGCAATCTCGTGTCGTTTTTGATCAATTAGTTTTTCATCTTCGGTAACAAAGCGACCAGAGGTACGGGCAGAGTAGACCAACCCCTCTTTTTCAAGTTCTTGGAAGGCTCTTTGTACAGTGTTGGGATTGACCCCAGCTTCCTGAGCAAATTCTCTAACGGGTAGGAGTTGTTGTCCCATACTCAATTCCTTGGAAGCTATCTTCAGTTTGACGCGATAGGCGATTTGGAGATAAATTGGCGATTTTTCATCAAATGTCCAAGCCATAAGAGACTCCTTTCTAAAAGTATAATATATTATTTTTGTACTACCGTAATGATACAACTAAAATACTGAATTTGCAAGTAAAATGCTATATTTTCTCTAATTTCTTTGGCTTTTCCCAAACTTATATTCCTATTTTTGGTACAATAGGGGCAAGTATATTCGACCTGAAGGGAGATTATTTTGAAAATTTTAGCAACAGATATGGATGGTACCTTTCTAGACCATCTTGGTACCTATGACAAAGCACGTTTGGATAACCTTTTGGCTGCTTGTGAAGCTAAAGATTACGTTTTTACCGTAGCTTCTGGCCGAGCCCTCTTGGCCTTGGAGGAGCTTTTTGATGGGTTTGTGGACCGCATTGCTATTATTGCGGAAAATGGGGCCTTGGTTCAGTATAAGGGTGAAGTCCTGTTTGAGTCCAAGCTAGAACCTAAGGATTATTTGAAAATTGCAGACACGACTTTAGCCTTGCCAACTTGCGAGGGGATTCTCTTGTCAGGCCGTCGAGGTGCCTATGCACCAAACGATGCAGACCCAGCCTATCTTAAGGCCATGGAACGTTACTATGAAAATGTCATGGCAACGAACCTTGAAGCGGTCACAGATGATATTTTCAAGGTAACTGCTAAGTTCCAAGGGGATACCATTATGGAGCGTGGTGACTACCTCAACACAATCTTTGAGGATATGACAGCTGTGACAACTGGCTTTGATTCTATGGATATTATCCTTAAAGGTGTGGACAAGGGCTTTGGTCTTTACCATCTTTGCCAAGAGTTGGGACGTCAGGCTTCAGATGTTGTAGCCTTTGGTGATAATCTCAATGATATGGAGATGTTGACCTTTGCAGGGCGTGCGGTTGCTACGGAAAATGCCCGCGATGAGATTAAGGCAGTAGCTGACGAAGTGATTGGTCACCATAAAGATGGTGCAGTCTTTGACTTCATGGAAGGATTGGTAGGTTCGGATGTCTGAGATTAAATTGTTGGCCTTGGACCTAGATGGGACCCTCTTTACTAAGGATAAGCAAGTAACAGCTGAAAATAGAGCTGCTCTTAAGGCGGCAGAAGCTAAGGGGATTCATGTGGTCATTACGACTGGTCGTCCTCTGCCAGCTATTACTCATATCTTGGAAGATTTGGGCTTGTTGGATGATAAGCACTATAGTGTGACCTTCAATGGTGGCTTGGTTCAGCGTAATAATGGGGATATCCTCATAAAGAAAGAGATGAGTCGAGAAGATTTAAAGCAGATTTATGCTGTCTTTGAGCCCCTAGGCCTCCCGATGGATGTTATCAGTGATGGCATTGTCTATGGTGTGCCAAGTAAAGGCAATCATTCTCTCTATCGTCAGGCTAACCCTACCTTGACCTTCGTTGATGTGGAGAGTATTGATGACATTCCTGAAAATATCGTCTATAATAAGGTAGTTACGGTCTGTGAGGAAGCGTTTTTGGATGCTCAAATTCAAAAAATACCTGACCATTTATACCAAGCGTTTGAGGTATTTAAGTCTCGTGAAATTATCCTAGAGGTCATGCCTAAAGGTGTTCATAAGGCTGTAGGTTTGAGCCTCTTGACTGATTACCTTGCTCTGGATAAAAGTCAGGTCATGGCTATGGGAGACGAGGAAAACGACTTGACAATGCTGGAGTGGGCTGGTCTTGGTGTGGCTATGGCGAATGCTGTTCCCAAGGTCAAGGCTGTTGCCAAGGCTGTAACGACAAAAACTAATGAGGAATCTGGAGTGGCTGAGGCCATCCACAAATATATTCTAGAGAAATAAGGAGAACCAAATGGGTCTATTTGATCGATTATTTGGACAAGAGGAAAACCAGTCACAGGAAACTGTAGCAAATCAGGAAATTTCAGAAACTGAGGCTCTTGATAATCAAGACTTGTCAACAAGTGAAGGGATAAGCGAGAGTCAAACAGAACAGCTCAGTGAGTCAGAGACTCAAGTAGAAGAGCTTTCATCCACAGAATCTCTTGAATCAAGTGATTCTACAGTGACTGAAGGAAGTGTAGTAGCGTCTTCTGACGAAGACCTTTCTGTTGATAATCAGGCTTCAAGCGAAGCAGAAGGTGTTTCAGAGTCAGAAGAAAGTCAAGTTGCTGTGGATAACCACTTTGCGGATGTCATGGCTGATTACTATGCTAAGAAGGCTCAAGTAGCTGCTGCTGCAGAAAAAGGTGAAACTGTCACTTTTGAAGCCGTTCAAACCCGTAAAGTTGAGGAAAAACCTGAAGAAGTTCAGGCTTCAAAAACTGAAACAGAACAAGAAAAATATAACCGTACCCTCAAGAAGACGCGTACTGGTTTTGCTGCCCGCTTGAATGAATTCTTTGCGAATTTCCGTCGTGTTGATGAGGAGTTCTTCGAAGAATTGGAAGAAATGCTGATTCTTTCCGATGTTGGGGTTAATGTTGCAACGCAATTAACGGAAGATTTGCGCTATGAAGCTCGCCTTGAAAATGTCAAAAAGACTGAGGACTTGCAACGCTTGATTATCGAAAAACTTGTGGATATCTACGAGAAGGATGATGTCTACAAGGAGCAAATCAATTTCCAAGATGGTTTGACAGTCATGCTTTTCGTTGGTGTCAACGGGGTTGGTAAGACAACGTCTATCGGTAAGTTGGCGCATAAATACAAACAAGAAGGCAAGAAAGTTATGTTGGTAGCTGCTGATACCTTCCGTGCGGGAGCTGTCGCTCAGTTGGTTGAGTGGGGGCGTCGTGTTGATGTGCCAGTAGTGACTGGTGCTGAGAAGGCTGATCCAGCTTCAGTAGTTTTTGATGGTATGGAGAAGGCCCTTGCTGAAGGTGTTGATGTTCTTATGATCGATACTGCGGGTCGTTTACAAAACAAAGACAACCTCATGGCAGAGCTTGAAAAAATCGGCCGTATTATCAAGCGTGTGGTGCCAGAAGCACCTCATGAAACCCTCTTGGCCTTGGATGCATCAACGGGTCAAAATGCACTTAGTCAGGCTAAGGAATTTTCAAAAATCACACCTCTTACGGGTCTTGTTTTAACCAAGTTGGATGGTAGTGCCAAGGGTGGTGTGGTTCTAGCTATTCGCCAAGAGTTGGATATTCCAGTTAAGTTGATTGGTTTCGGTGAGAAGATTGATGACATTGGTGAGTTCCATTCAGAAGAATTCATGCAAGGTCTCTTGACTGGCTTGGTTTAAAAGATATTTAAAAAGGGTGAGTACTGGGAAAAGGGATTCACTCTTTTTAATGGTGTCCTCACCTTGAAAAAAGTCGCTTTTATTGGTAAAATAGTAAGGAAAAACGCATGCTCTGAAAAGTGAGCTGTAACTTAATCACTGAACAACCCCTAAGCCAAAAAAAGAGATGATTGTTTTCTCTTTTTTAAGGTGAGTCATAAGAAGATTTTTAATCTTAGTTTAAGGAGAAGACATGTCTGAACGTGGACTTTTGATTGTTTTTTCAGGGCCTTCTGGTGTCGGAAAAGGAACTGTTCGTCAGGAGATTTTTTCAACACCTGACCACAAATTTGAATACTCAGTATCAATGACCACACGTGCTCAACGTCCTGGTGAAGTTGATGGAAAGGATTATTTCTTCCGTTCGCGTGAGGAATTTGAAGAGCTTATTCGTAATGGTCAAATGTTGGAATATGCTGAGTATGTGGGTAACTACTACGGAACACCTTTGACTTATGTTAATGAAACCTTGGATAAAGGTATTGATGTTTTCCTTGAAATCGAGGTTCAAGGTGCCCTTCAGGTTAAGAAAAAGGTTCCAGATGCTGTCTTTATCTTTTTGACACCACCGGATTTGAACGAACTTGAAGAACGTTTAGTTGGCCGTGGGACAGATTCTGAAGAAGTTATTGCTCAACGTATTGAGCGTGCGCGTGAAGAAATTGCTCTCATGAGCGAATACGATTATGCCATTGTTAATGACGAAGTGCCTTTGGCTGCTGAGCGTGTCAAACGTGTTATTGAAGCAGAACACTTCCGAGTTGACCGTGTGATTGGTCGCTATCGTAATATGATTTCAGAAAAGAAATTATCAGATAAATAAATTAGAAATAGGTATAGAATTATGATGTTGAAACCCTCTATTGACAAACTTTTGGATAAAGTGCCTTCAAAATATTCATTGGTTATTTTGCAAGCCAAACGTGCCCATGAATTAGCCGCTGGTGCTGAACCAACTCAAGAGTTTTTGTCAGTAAAACCAACCCTTCAAGCCCTTGAAGAGATTGAATCTGGTAATGTGACTATCCACCCAGATCCAGAATCTAAACGTGAATTGGCACGTTTGAAAGTGATTCAAGCACGTCTTGCTGCTGAGGAAGAAGAACGTAAAATCAAAGAACAAATCGCTAAAGAAAAAGAAGAAGGCGATAAAATCTAAAATCAAAGTCTTGATTTGGTTTATGAGGAGAGGGGAGCTGAGGCATAGTGTCTCAGCTTCCTTCTTTATGACGATAATAGGCAGCTCATATTTTCTTGAGCTTGGAAGATGCTGGTCTTAAGGAAGTGACAGGAGGAAATTTATGGTTTTAGTAGCACATATTATTGTCGACGTTCCTCTGATGCAGACGGACAGACCTTATAGTTACCTGGTACCGGAAGCCATGCAAGAACAAATCGCCATCGGTATGCGGGTTCATGTGCCTTTTGGTAAAGGAAATCGTCTACTTCAAGGTTTTATTATTGGCTTGGAAGAGCAGGAAAATTTAAGAGATTTTCCTGAACTAAAACCCATCGCTGAGCTTTTAGATTATGAGCCAGTGCTTAATCAGGAACAGCTGGATTTGGCTGATCAGATGCGACATACGGTCTTTTCTTATAAGATTTCCATCTTGAAGTCAATGCTACCTGGTCTCCTTAATTCGCAGTACGATAAGGTTATCATGGCAACTGATAAACTGGGTGAAGAGGAAAAAGAGACTCTCCTTCAAGGGCAGAATCATATTCTTTTCTCGCAGTTGTCAGAGGTACAACGTCAAGCCATTCCTCGTCTGGTCCAATCGGGGCGTGTAACGGTTGATTACCTTGCTAAAGATAAGCAGAATATCAAGACTGAGAAGCACTATAGTGTTCAAAAGGGTATTCTCGAGACTTTGGCTATTTCGCAAAGGGCTAAGAAACGATTGGAGTTGCGAGACTTCTTGCTAGAAAAGAGTGAGTCTGGCAAGTTGACGGACCTCCACAAGCTTTTTTCACGAGATGTGGTTAAGTTTTTCATTGAAGCTGGTGCCCTGGTCATCACCGAAGTTGAGGTCAATCGTGCTGATAGCTACTTTGAAAAGGTAGAAAAGACAGATTTTCTTGAGCTTAATGCCCAACAGGCGCATGCGGTTGAAGAAATGACGCGTCAGATTGGACAAGGTGGCAAACCTTTCTTATTGGAAGGGGTAACGGGATCAGGTAAGACCGAGGTCTACCTGCATCTTATCGAGAGGACCCTGGCAATGGGTAAAACTGCTATTGTCTTGGTGCCAGAAATTTCCTTGACACCCCAAATGACCAATCGTTTCATTTCGCGTTTTGGGGACTTGGTGGCGATTATGCATTCAGGCTTGTCAGACGGTGAAAAATTTGACGAGTGGCGTAAGGTTAAATCTGGTCAGGCCAAGGTTGTTGTAGGAGCGCGTTCGGCTATCTTTGCTCCTTTGGACAATATCGGAGCTATCATTATCGATGAGGAACATGAGGCGACCTATAAGCAGGAATCCAATCCTCGCTATCATGCTAGAGATGTTGCCTTGCTTAGGGCTAAGAGTCATGGAGCTGTGCTTGTCCTTGGGTCGGCAACACCCTCTATTGAGACACGGGCGAGAGCTCAGAAAGGGGTTTACCATTTTCTTGAGTTGACACAAAGGGCTAATCCTAATGCTAAAATTCCGCAGGTGGAAGTGGTGGACTTCAAGGATTTTGTGGGCCGTCAAGAGGCGAGTGATTTTACGCCACCTCTTTTGGAAAAAATCAGGGAACGTTTGGCACGTAAGGAACAAGTCGTATTGATGTTGAACCGTCGTGGGTATTCCTCTTTTGTCATGTGTCGTGACTGTGGCTATGTGGATGATTGTCCGAATTGTGATATTTCACTGACCTTGCACATGGATACCAAGACCATGAATTGCCACTATTGTGATTTTCAAAAAGCAATACCACATGTCTGCCCTAACTGTCAGAGTCGTCAGATTCGCTATTATGGGACTGGGACACAAAAGGCCTATGATCAATTGACGGAACTTTTGCCAGAAGCCAGAGTGATTCGTATGGATGTTGATACGACACGTAAGAAAGGTGCTCACGAGAAACTCTTGGAGGCCTTTGGAAGTGGTAAGGCTGACATTTTGCTTGGGACTCAGATGATTGCCAAGGGCTTGGATTTTCCCAATGTCACCTTGGTAGGGGTCTTGAATGCAGATACATCGCTTAATTTACCAGATTTTCGTTCGGCTGAGCGTACCTTCCAGCTTTTGACTCAGGTGGCTGGTCGTGCTGGTCGTGCTGACAAGGAAGGGGAAGTTATTATTCAAACCTATAATCCTAGTCATTATGCCATTCGGTTTGCCCAACAACAGGATTATGAAGCTTTCTATGCCTATGAGATGGGGATTCGACGTCAGTTGGCCTATCCGCCATATTTTTATACGGTAGGAATCACGCTTTCTCACAAGGATGAAGAGTTTGTCGTCCGCAAGAGCTATGAGGTTATGGCTTATTTAAGAGAGCACTTGTCAGACAAGGTGACCTTCCTAGGGCCAACGCCTAAGCCTATTGCTCGAACACATAACCTTTATCATTATCAGATTATTATCAAATACCGTTTTGAAGATAACTTGGAAGAAACGCTTAATAGGGTCCTTGACATGACTCAGGAACCTGAAAACAAGGACCTGCGTTTGATTATCGATCACGAACCTCAGAATTTTACCTAATCTAGAAAAGGAAGAATATGACAAAATTAGTATTTATGGGAACGCCTGCCTTTTCAGCGACTGTGCTGGAAGGACTTTTGACAGATGAGCGTTACGATATTGTTGCTGTGGTGACGCAACCAGACCGTGCTGTCGGTCGTAAAAAAGAAATTCGCATGACACCGGTCAAGGAAGTAGCCTTGGTGCATGACTTGCCAATTTATCAACCAGAAAAATTGTCAGGGTCAGAAGAAATGGTGCAATTGATGGCGCTTGGTGCTGATGGGATTGTTACTGCAGCTTATGGACAATTTTTACCAAGTAAGTTGCTTAATAGCATGGATTTTGCGGTGAATGTCCACGCTTCTCTCTTGCCAAAATACCGTGGTGGGGCACCTATTCATTATGCCATTATCAATGGTGATGCAGAAGCTGGTGTGACTATTATGGAAATGGTTAAGGAAATGGACGCTGGTGACATGGTCAGCCAAAAGGCCTTGCCAATTCTTGACGAGGATAATGTTGGTACCATGTTTGAAAAATTGGCAGTCTTGGGTCGTGACCTTTTGCTCGAGACCTTGCCTGCCTACATTGCTGGAGAAATCAAACCTGTTCCTCAAGATGCCAGTCAGGTAACGTTTTCGCCAAATATTAGCCCAGAAGAGGAGCGTCTTGATTGGAATAAATCGGCTCGTGACATCTTCAATCAAATCCGTGGCATGTATCCATGGCCTGTGGCACATACCTTGCTTGACGGCAAACGTTTCAAGATTTATGAAGCAGACTTGGCAGAAGGCCAGGGACAGTCTGGTCATATCATTGAAAAGACCAAGAAGAGTTTGGTAGTTGCGACTGGTCAGGGAGCCATTTCACTTAAGACAGTTCAGCCTGCAGGAAAGCCCCGTATGGCTATTGCTGATTTCCTTAATGGGGTCGGACGCAATCTTGAAGTAGGTGATGCATTTGGCCAATGATTGGAAAAAAACAGCCCGTGGACAGGCACTTGAAGTCTTAGAAGAAGTCTTCCAGGAAGGAGCTTACTCAAATATTGCTCTCAATGCCCATCTGAGCAAGTCGCATCTGACAGATAAGGACAAGGCCTTGGTGACGGAAATTGTCTATGGGACCGTGGCTCGTAAGATTACGTTGGAGTGGGTCCTAGCCCATGTCATCGAGGACCGTGACAAGCTTGAACCTTGGGTCTATGACTTATTGCTTTTGAGCCTCTATCAGTTGGCCTATTTAGATAAGATTCCAGCCCATGCGGTGGTTAATGATGCCGTTTCTATTGCTAAAAATCGTGGCAATAAAAAGGGTGCTGAGAAGCTGGTCAATGCGGTTCTTCGTAAACTATCTAGCCAGCCTTTGCCAGATCCAAGCACAATCAAACGTGTCAATAAACGCTATTCTGTTCAGTATTCTCTACCTGTATGGTTGGTTAAAAAACTTATCGATCAGTATGGAGAGAATCGTGCCCCTGCTATTTTCCAAAGCCTTTTTGTGAGAAACAAGGCTAGTGTGCGTGTAACGGATGCGTCACGTTTGGAAGAGATTGCGGAGGCCACTGGGGCTGAGTGTTCAGTATTATCCCCAGTCGGGCTTATTAAGTCTTCAGGTTACTTTGCTGGGACAGATTATTTTAAAGAGGGCTTGTTGACCATTCAGGATGAGACCAGTCAACTGGTTGCGCCAACTTTAGGGATTCAAGGTGAGGAAGAAATCCTGGATGCCTGTGCGGCACCTGGAGGTAAGACGGTACATATGGCCTCATATTTGACGAGTGGACATGTGACGGCGCTTGACCTCTATGATCATAAGCTTGCTCTTATCGAAGAAAATGCACAACGTCTTGGCTTAGCTGATAAGGTTAAGACTCAGAAACTGGATGCTAGTCAGGTACATCAAGTCTTTCCAGCTGATAGTTTTGACAAGATTTTAGTGGATGCACCTTGTTCAGGAATTGGGCTCATTCGTCGGAAACCTGACATCAAATATAACAAGGATCTCCAAGATTTTGAGTCCCTCAAGGCTGTGCAGTTGGATATCCTATCCAGCGTTTGTCAAACCCTACGAAAAGGTGGTATAATAACATATAGTACTTGCACCATCATAGCAGAAGAAAATCAAGAGGTGATTCAAGCCTTTCTTGAGAGCCATCCTGATTTTGAGCAAGTTGCCTTAGACCATCCATGTAAAGACATCGTGGTCAATGGCTGTTTGGCAATTACCCCCGAACAGTATCTAACTGATGGTTTTTTCATCGCACAGTTGCGTAAAAAAACTTAGGGTTACAGAGGAGGAAATGCTGACGCAAGTCAGAAAGAAAACTATGGAAATATCATTATTAACGGACATTGGCCAAAAACGGTCAAATAACCAAGATTTTGTTAATAAATTTGTCAACCAAGCTGGTGTTACTCTTGTCGTTGTTGCAGACGGGATGGGCGGACACCGTGCTGGAAATATTGCCAGTGAGATGTCAGTGACTGATCTTGGTCGTGACTGGATTAACACTGATTTTCGTGAGTTGAGTCAGATTCGTGATTGGATGATTGCTGCCATTGATGCAGAAAATCGTAAAATTTATGAACTTGGCCAAAACGAAGAATATAAGGGAATGGGAACAACTATCGAGGTTCTTGCCTTTGTTGATAATGCTGTGATTTTTGCCCATGTTGGGGATTCACGTATTGCCCTTATCCGTAATGGTGAGTATAAGCAATTGACGAATGACCATTCTTTGGTCAATGCTCTTATCAAGGCTGGTCAGTTGACCGAAGAAGAAGCAGCGGTTCACCCACAACGTAATATCATTACGCAATCTATTGGGCAAGTTGCTCCGATTGAGGCTGACCTTGGTGTTCAACAATTGGAACCAGGGGACTATATTTTGGCCAATTCAGATGGTTTGACCAACATGATTTCAGTCGAACAGATTGTTCATATTGTCAACAGCCCTGGTTTCGTCGAAGAAAAAACGAGTCGTTTGGTAGCTGCAGCCAATGAGGCAGGTGGTTTTGATAATATTACCGTTGCTCTCATTAAGGTAGAAAGTGAGGAAGGATAATGATCCAAGTTGGCAAATTGTTTGCTGGACGTTATCGAATCCTTAAATCTATCGGACGTGGTGGTATGGCGGATGTTTATCTGGCTAATGACCTGATTCTGGATAATGAAAAAGTGGCTATTAAGGTACTTCGTACCAATTACCAAACTGATCAGGTGGCTGTGGCCCGTTTCCAACGTGAAGCGCGTGCCATGGCAGAACTCAGTCATCCTAATATCGTTGCTATCCGAGATATTGGCGAAGAAGACGGCCAGCAGTTCTTGGTGATGGAGTATGTGGACGGTTCGGACTTGAAGAAATACATTCAAGACCATGCGCCACTTTCTAACCAAGATGTTGTGCGTATCATGGGGGAGGTCCTTTCCGCCATGACTCTTGCCCATCAAAAGGGCATTATCCACCGTGACCTTAAGCCACAAAACGTTCTTTTAACTAAGGATGGTACAGCCAAGGTCACAGACTTCGGAATTGCGGTTGCCTTTGCAGAGACTAGTCTAACTCAAACGAACTCTATGTTGGGTTCTGTCCACTACCTGTCACCAGAGCAGGCTCGTGGATCTAAAGCGACTATCCAAAGTGACATCTATGCTATGGGTATTATGCTTTTTGAAATGTTGACAGGTCATATTCCTTATGATGGCGATAGTGCAGTAACCATTGCACTCCAACATTTCCAAAAGCCACTACCATCGATTTTGGCAGAGAACCGTAACGTTCCCCAAGCTTTGGAAAACGTGGTTATTCGAGCAACAGCCAAAAAACTAGAAAATCGTTACAATAGTACTTTGGAAATGAGCCGTGACTTGGTAACGAGTTTGCATCCTAGTCATCGACGCGATGCCAAGGTAGTCTTTGATGATATGACGGATACCAAGACCTTGCCGAAGGTTGATCCAGTTCCATCAGCAAGTCTTGAGAAAAAGGCCGTTGCTGCTGAACCATCAGAGCCTACACCTGCTCCAAGTAAACAACCAAGGAAAAAAACGACACCAGCTAAGAAGAAAAAGAAGAAGAACTTCTTCTCAACCTTACTCAAGGTTTTCCTAGGACTTGTCTTTATTGGTATTATCATCTTTGCCTATTTAGTCTTTACCAATCCTGATAATGTCCAAGTACCTAATGTGGTCGGTCAGGAGTTGTCCACAGCTCAGACTAAAATTGAGGGTGCTGGATTTAAGGTAGGAGAAGTCAAAGAAGTGGAAGATGACTCTGTCGATACGGGTAAGGTCATCAAGACCGATCCTACAGCTGGAACCACACGAAAAGAAGGATCAAGCATTGATGTTTATGTTTCTTCTGGTAGTAAAGGTTTCGCTTTGAAAGACTACAAGGGTAAAAACTATAAGGATGCCATTGAGGACTTAACTTCGAATTATGGTGTTTCTGAGGACCAAATTGATATTCAGCATGTCGAAGACGACAGTGCTGAAGAGGGAGAAATCCTATCTCAAAGTCCAGGGAAAAACAAGTCTTTCAATCCTAAGGATAGTAAGGCTAAGATTAAGTTCCGTGTGGCAACTCCTAAGACAGTTACCATGCCTGATGTGACTGGTTTGACGGTTTCAACAGCAGTTCAAACCTTGAATCGTAAGAATATCTCAAGTAGTAGCATCGAGTACCACGACTATAATACTGGTGCCAAATTAGATAAGGATAAGGTTCCTAGCAGTACGGAGGTCCTTTATCAAGATCCACAAGCTGGTACAAGTGTTGATGGTACAGTGATTCTCTATGTTTCGGTTGCAACAGCAAGTTCAAGTCTCCAGTCAAGCTCAAGCAGTACGACACATTCGTCATCAACGAGCTCAAGTTCTGACAGTACAACTTCAAGCACTGAAACCTCGACAGAGGCTACTCACACAGAGCTACAATAGATTAAAAAAACTTAGACATAATGAAGAGAGGTTCTCTAATCTCTCTTTTTTATTATCTAGAAATCTTGTCGATAGCTTAAAAAGCCTGCTTGCCAGAGGTCAGAGATTCTTTTATAATGAAGACATCACATATAGGAGAGACGCTATGAGAAACCGTAGAAAACTGAGAAGGTACATCATTACCTACGATATTGTCATGACGGTCTTGGCCCTTATTTCCATTGGCTTAGTTATCTTTGATTTAGTTGGCTTAATTTCAATTGGAAGGCGACCTTTCAGAGTGATAGATCAGTCTATAACGCTCATCTTTGCCATTGATTATGCGATTCGTTTCTCCTTGGCACCTCGTAAGCGAATTTTTGTGAAAACACATGTCTTGGACTTGTTGGCTATCATTCCCTATAATGAAGTCTTTACCTTCCTCCGTTTTTCGAGGGTCGGTCGTTTTGCTCGGTTGGCCAAACTCTCCCGCTTAATTGGTTTGAGTAGCAAGCTCAAGCATATTTCCAATCGTATCAATCGCAGAAATGGCTTTTATTTTCTACTTTCGGTTAATAGTATTATCATTCTTATCAGTAGTGCTGTTATTGCCCGAGTAGAACACCATAATTTTATAGATGCTATTTGGTGGTCTGTAGCAACGGTGACTACGGTTGGTTATGGAGATATCGTCCCTAAAACGCTTGTAGGTAAGGCAGTCGCTGTTATTCTCATGTTTAGTGGGATTGCCACTCTAGGGTTGCTAACTAGCTCTCTTAATAATATTTTTGTGCGGTCAGGTCGTCAGACTGACCGAAAATTAGCCGAGCTTAAGAAAGAATTAGCAGAGCAGCGTGTCATACTGGAGGAAATCAGAAGTACAGTGATAATGATAAATAGCAAAATGGACGATACTGACGATTAAGATTTTTGAATGAAAGACTATGTTTCCTGTAATGGAGGCACTTTTTTGCTTTCTTCTGCCCCTTTTCTATCTTGGTTACTCAGTACTCAAACTGGGTCTTTTTGTCAATTGCCTTAAAATTTGATAGAATGAAGCCTGTATACTTTTATTTGAGAGATCCTTATGACCAAATTTAATTTTTTCTTAGTAGTGGAAGCTCTGCTTTTGACTCTGGGCCTGATTACCATTTTTAATAATGATATTACCAGTTTTATTTTCATATTGGTTTTGACCTTGTTAGCGGTTCGCTTTTTTAATAAGGAATCCAAAAGTGATTTTGTCTTGACCCTCTGTTTGATCTCACTTTTTCTGGTTTCCATGTGGAATATCTATGTGGTGCTTGCGATTTTGGTGGGTGTGGCCTATGTCATGATTAACCATTTTTCACAGGTCAAGAAAAAGAATCGCTACGCTCTTATTCAATTCAAGGAAGATGACTTGGATCCTCAGGCTGTGCGAAATCAGTGGATTGGAACTCGGATGGAACCTGTCAGTGATCGCTATGACTTTGATGATATCAATATCATTCGTTTCTTTGGGACAGATGTGATTGATTTGACCCAGGTTATCGTCTCGGGGCGAGATAATGTTGTGATTTTGCAGAAACTTTATGGTCCGACGACTATCTTGGTACCAATTGATGTTTCCGTCAAGCTCAATATATCAGCGATTTATAGCTCTGTCACCTTCTTCAATGAAGATGAGTACGACCTCCGTTACGAAAGATTGACCTTGCAGGGGGCGGAGTATGAACATGCTCATCGAACAGTGAAATTGATTCTCAATGTTGGAGCTGGACCAGTGGAGGTACGTCGCAAATGAAGAAACAGTACCTATTTTTGATTCTGATTTATTCAGTTGTCGTTCTGGTTGGCGTTACCCTAGTAGTTATGGATAGCTTTAACCTTAACTTTTCATTGGTTTTTGGTAATCTGTCTCAGGTCTTCCATTTCCTTTTTAACATGTTTTTTGTGGTTCTGAGTTTGCTCATTTTGCTTTATATTCTTTGGGCCATTGCCAATGATAACAGTATGCGATCAGTCAATCAGGATTTGCGCCGCATTATCAATAATCAACCAGTCAAACGTCAGGGAGATATTGAGTTAGACAAGAATATGATGCGTTTATCTCATAAGATGCGTAAATTGACTAAGGACTTGCAGAAAACTGAGAATGCCCAAGCTCTTCAAAGCCGTGATATTATTAAGAAGGAGCGAGGACGTATTGCTCGTGACCTTCACGATACCGTTAGTCAGGAGCTTTTTGCGGCTAGTATGATCCTATCTGGTGTTTCTCAGATTGCGGACCAGCTAAGTAAGGAAGACCTGCATAATCAGATCCAGGCGGTTGAGGCCATGCTGACGGACGCTCAAAATGATATGCGTGTCTTGCTTTTGCATCTTCGTCCGACAGAGCTTGAGAACAAGACCTTGCAAGAAGGCTTGCAGATGATTCTTAAGGAATTAACCGATAAATCCAATATCCATGTCGTCTACAAGGATATGGTTAAGAAAGTGCCTAAGCGTATTGAAAATAATCTCTTTAGGATTGCCCAAGAGTTTATCTCTAATACTCTTAAACACGCCAAGGCTAGCCAGATAGAGGTTTATCTCTATCAAAATAGTCAGGAAATTCAATTGAAAATGTTGGATAACGGTGTTGGTTATGATTTAAATGCGTCGACTGACGAGATGAGTTATGGACTGAAAAATATCCAGGAACGTGTCGATGAAATGGCGGGAACTGTGCAGTTCCTATCTGCTATAGGTAAAGGAACATCTATTGATGTTCGTGTGCCGATATTAAGAGGAGAAGACAATGTCGAATAAGATAAATGTGATTTTGGTCGATGACCATGAGATGGTCCGTTTGGGCCTTAAGAGTTTCCTGAATCTCCAAGGAGATGTGGAAGTGATTGGAGAAGCGAGCAATGGCCGAGAAGGTGTTGACCTTGCCCTGGAACTTCGTCCAGATGTTGTCGTAATGGACCTTGTCATGCCTGAATTAGATGGTGTTCAAGCGACTTTGGAATTGCTCAAAGAATGGCCAGAAGCCAAGATTTTGGTTTTGACTAGCTATTTGGACAATGAAAAAATTTATCCAGTCATTGAAGCTGGTGCTAAAGGTTATATGCTTAAAACTAGCAGTGCGGCAGAGATTCTCAATAGTATCCGTAAGGTTTACCGTGGTGAAGAAGCTATCGAAACTGAGGTGGACAATAAGATTAAATACCACGATAGCCACCCGGACCTACACGACGACTTGACGGCACGTGAACGTGATATCCTGGCGCTTTTGGCTAAGGGTTATGACAATCAGACCATTGCTAACGAGCTATTCATTTCATTGAAAACCGTTAAAACTCACGTGTCTAATATCCTAGGAAAACTCAATGTTGATGACCGTACTCAGGCTGTCGTTTATGCCTTTAGACATCATTTGGTTTCACAGGATGATGAATAAAGTTATCAACTAACCTTGTTATTTAGAGGCTAGGGAGAGTTATCATAATTCTTACCCCTTACTCGGATTTTGCAAGTCAAATCTTTTGACTTTATTTCTAGCAAAACATATAATGAAGTCATCCTAAAACTTTTCTTTTTTCATATGAGGTTGAAGCGACCTCATATCATCTATCTAAGTTCGCTTAGATGATGAAATCTCCTAACTCCTAGCAATCGGTATTTCCGGTTGCTTTTTTTTTGAAAAAAGTTAAAAAAAGTGTTGACAGCCAACCAGTTTTTCTGTAGAATAATAAGAGTCTTTTGGGGTATAGCCAAGCGGTAAGGCAAGGGACTTTGACTCCCTCATGCGTTGGTTCGAATCCAGCTACCCCAGTTCTACCTGAGGGTAGAGACACAGATTATGGTCCGTTGGTCAAGGGGTTAAGACACCGCCTTTTCACGGCGGTAACACGGGTTCGAATCCCGTACGGACTATAAGTGCCAGCTAGAGAAAGCTGGTTTTTTTGTGTCCTTTTTGATAAAATAGAGGGGTTGACTGGCCTAGGCCAAACATTTTATACCACTTTAAAATCATAAATGACAAGACCTCGACCCGAAGAAATAACTTTGTTTTGTGATGGCTGTCAGATGATGACAAATAATTCGTCGAGTCGTGGTTTCATTCGAATAAGAAAACATATAATAAGGAAATTCAATGACATACTATAACGTTGGAAAGATTGTGAATACACAGGGCTTGCAGGGGGAACTTCGTGTTTTGTCTGTAACAGATTTTGCGGATGAGCGTTTTAAGAAGAAGAGTGTCCTAGCCCTTTTTGATGACAAAGACAACTACATCATGGATGTTGAGATTGCGAGTCACCGTAAACATAAAAACTTCGATATCGTTAAGTTTAAGGGGCTTTACCATATCAATGATGTGGAGAAGTATAAGGGCTGCAGCCTCAAGATTGCTGAGGAAAATTTAACAGACCTTGATGATGGGGAATTTTACTACCATGAAATCATTGGCCTTGATGTTTACGAAGGTGATACTTTGATTGGTCAGGTCAAAGAGATTCTCCAACCGGGTGCTAATGATGTTTGGGTAGTAAAACGTAAAGGTAAGAAGGATTTGCTCTTGCCATACATCCCACCTGTAGTTCTCGATGTTGATGTTGCAGCTGGACGTGTTGAGGTTGAGCTCATGGAAGGATTAGACGATGAAGATTGATATCTTGACCCTATTTCCAGATATGTTTGCTCCCTTAGAGCATTCCATTGTTGGTAAGGCAAAGGATAAGGGCCTTCTAGAAATCAACTATCACAATTTTCGTGAAAATGCGGAGAAGGCTCGTCACGTAGATGATGAACCTTACGGTGGCGGTCAAGGTATGTTGCTACGTGCCCAGCCAATTTTTGATACCTTTGACAAGTTAGACGTCACAAAACCTCGCGTTATTCTCTTAGATCCTGCCGGTCGTACCTTTGATCAGGCCTATGCAGAAGAATTGGCGCAAGAAGAGGAATTGGTCTTTATCTGTGGTCACTATGAGGGCTATGATGAGCGCATCAAAACCTTAGTGACGGATGAGATTTCCTTGGGAGATTTTGTCTTAACTGGGGGAGAGTTGGCTGCAATGACTATTGTAGATGCGACTGTCCGCTTGATTCCTGAAGTTTTAGGTAAGGAAGCTAGTCATAAGGATGATAGTTTCTCATCAGGGCTTTTGGAATTTCCACAGTACACGCGCCCAGCTGAGTTTCGTGGCATGAAGGTGCCAGATGTTCTCTTGTCAGGGCACCACGTCAATATTCGACGTTGGCGTATGGAACAGAGTTTGCGTAAGACCTGGGAGCGTCGACCAGACCTCTTGGAAAACTATGACTTTACGGATGAAGAACGTCAGATTTTAGAAGAGATAAAAGCAGAAGGGAAATAAAATGTCAGAAGAAAAGATTTACGATATTACCATTATCGGTGGTGGGCCAGTAGGACTTTGGGCTGCCTTTTACGCCGGTCTACGTGGTATGACTGTTAATATTATTGAGAGTCTGTCAGAGCTTGGTGGACAACCTGCCGTTCTCTATCCAGAGAAGAAAATCTACGATATTCCAGCCTTTCCGCAAACGACAGGTGCGGAATTGACAGAAAATCTCTTGACTCAACTTAAGCGTTTTGAAGATCGTGTCAGCATTCATTTGAAAGAAGAAGTGCAAACCTTTGAAAAGAAAGAAGGCATCTTCACAATTGCTACTAGTAAGGGCCGACACTTGTCTAAGGCTATCGTCATTGCTTGTGGGAATGGTGCCTTCGCTCCCCGTCCTTTGGGTGTGGACAATGAAGAAGATTATGCGGACAATAACTTGTTCTATAATGTGCATAGTCTTGACCAATTTGCCGGCAAGAAGGTTGCGATTGCTGGTGGTGGAGATTCAGCTGTTGACTGGGCTAATCACTTGGATGGGATTGCTGAGAGCGTGACTTTGATTCACCGTCGTGATGCCTTTCGTGCCCATGAGCATAGTGTAGAGCTTCTTCATCAATCGTCAGTTAATGTGATGACGCCTTATGTGCCACTTGAAATTAAGGGTGAAAATGGTCTTGCCCAAAGTTTGACCGTTCAAAAAGTTAAGTCAGACGAGGTTGTGGAATTGCCACTTGATGCCCTTATTGTTAGCTTTGGCTTCTCAACCAACAATAAAAACCTTCGTAACTGGAATGTTGACTTTAAACGCTCTAGCATTACTGTCAATGCCCAGTTTGAAACCTCACAAGAAGGTGTTTATGCTATCGGTGATGCGGCAGAATATGAGGGTAAGATTGATTTGATTGCTGTGGGAATGGGTGAAGCTCCTATCGCTATCAACCAAGCTATCCAATATATTGATCCGGATGGTAAGAATCGTCCGGTTCACTCAACATCATTAATTGAAGAATGATGTCAAAAGAAGGAAAGTCTCAAAAAAAGACTTTGTCTTCAATCTAAGGAGAGACCTGTCTCTCTTTTTTCATGTCTAAAAACGTGGTATAATACACCTATGGCTACAACGAAAAAAACGAAAAAAGGGTCGACTTCTAAGAACAGTAAGAAGCGGCTTACAAAAGCAGAATTAGACAGACAGAAGGCGATTAAGCGAATGCTATGGACCTTCTTTTTTGCCTTTGTTTTAATTTTCCCAGTCTTTCGATTGGGTTTCTTTGGGGTTACCCTCTATAATCTCTTTCGAGTATTTGTGGGGAGTATGGCTTATCCTTTAATTTTTGCTATCTATGTTTATCTCTTTGGCTTTAAATGGTTACGTAAACATAGTAACTACGTAACAGGATTTTGGATGGTCTTCGCGGGTCTCTTGTTGGAGTTTCACGCCTATCTCTTTAGTCTAGAACGCATGAGTGGTCTGGATATTTTCCCTGGTACCAAGGACTTGCTTTTTGGGGAACTGGTCAGTGTGCAAGTAGCTCGTTTTGCGGGTGGTGGTATGTTGGGGGCTCTCCTATACCAACCGATTTCCTTCCTCTTTTCAAATATCGGTAGCTTCATGATTGGGGTATTGATCATTCTCTTGGGTGCCTTCATTCTTAGCCCTTGGGATGTCTTGGATATCATGGAGTATGCTAAGGAAGCTTGGCAGAAAGGGGCTGAGAAGCGTTTGGAACGGACGGCTCAACGTCAGGAAAAGAAGGCAGAACGTCAGGCTCAGAAAGAACGTGAGGCGGAAGAACGTGCCGAAGCCGAGCGTCTGGCTGATTTAACTGTTGACGAGGAGACGGGAGAAATCTTAGATGATGCCGCAGAGGAGTTACCACAAGAAACTGAGATTTTTGCACCTGAACCTGAAATCAGTGATTATGCCTCTGAGGGCTACTATGATAATCTCCCTCCAGAGGATTATGAGGATTTCCAAGAAGATTATGCACCTTATCCAGACGATGTGCCAACCGAGGAGTTTCCGCCATCTATGGTTGTTGAGGGAGATGATGCACCTGTCGAGGTTGATTTCACACCGAAGGAGCTCTTACAGTATAAACTACCTCAGATAGATCTCTTTGCACCTGATAAGCCTAAGAGTCAATCTAAAGAGAAAAACATCGTTCGTAAGAATATTAGAATCTTAGAAGATACTTTCAAGAGTTTCAATATTGACGTCAAGGTTGAGCGAGCTGAAATTGGACCATCAGTGACCAAGTACGAGGTCAAGCCTGCTGTTGGGGTTCGTGTTAATCGCATTTCAAATCTAGCTGATGACTTGGCTCTGGCTCTAGCTGCGAAAGATGTCCGTATTGAGGCCCCTATTCCTGGAAAATCTTTGGTTGGGATCGAAGTGCCTAACTCTGAGATTGCGACGGTTTCTTTCCGTGAACTTTGGGAACAGTCCAAGACGGATCCTAATAAGCTCTTGGAAGTTCCTCTCGGTAAGGCAGTTGATGGCTCGGCTCGTAGCTTTGATTTGGGACGGATGCCTCACTTGCTGGTGGCTGGGTCAACAGGTTCTGGTAAATCGGTTGCGGTTAACGGAATCATCTCTAGTATTCTTATGAAGGCTCGTCCTGACCAGGTTAAGTTCCTCATGGTCGATCCTAAGATGGTTGAGCTCTCTGTTTATAATGATATTCCTCATCTCCTTATCCCTGTGGTGACCAACCCACGTAAGGCCGCCAAGGCTCTTCAAAAAGTGGTAGATGAGATGGAAAACCGTTACGAACTCTTTAGTAAGTTTGGCGTACGTAACATTGCTGGCTACAATGCCAAGGTTGAAGATTGGAATGCCCAATCCCAAGAAAAACAGATTCCCCTACCTTTAATTGTGGTTATCGTTGATGAGTTGGCTGACTTGATGATGGTAGCTAGTAAGGAAGTGGAAGATGCCATCATTCGTCTGGGACAAAAAGCGCGTGCTGCGGGAATTCACATGATTCTCGCCACTCAACGTCCGTCGGTTGATGTTATCTCTGGTTTGATTAAGGCCAATGTGCCTTCTCGTGTGGCCTTTGCGGTGTCTTCGGGAACAGATAGTCGTACCATTTTAGATGAAAATGGGGCAGAAAAGCTACTCGGACGTGGGGATATGCTTTTCAAACCGATTGATGAGAACCACCCTGTTCGTCTACAAGGTTCCTTCATCTCTGATGATGACGTGGAACGTATTGTGACCTTTATCAAGGACCAGGCTTCAGCCGACTATGATGAGAGCTTTGACCCTGGTGAAGTTTCTGAGAATGATTTTGGTGGAGGTTCGTCTGCCAATGGTGGTAGCTCAGAAGGAGATCCTCTCTTTGAAGAAGCTAAGGCTTTGGTCCTTGAAACACAAAAAGCCAGTGCTTCCATGATTCAACGTCGTCTGTCAGTTGGTTTCAACCGTGCCACTCGTTTGATGGAAGAATTGGAAGAAGCCGGCGTTATCGGACCAGCTGAAGGTACCAAGCCACGTAAGGTTTTGATGACTCAAGAATAATGAACTGGAAAGAGTCACGAGCCTGGTTTTGAAAGGAATTAGAACAGATAAAAGAAATGAGAAAAATGAGTATTTTACCATTTGTTTTCTCATTCTTTTTTTATGTTCAAAATAAACCAAAAAATTGCAAAATATTCCATAAGAGCGCTTACAAAACGAACATTTTCTGCTATAATAGGAGAAAGAGTGAGTAATAAAAACTAAGGAGTTAAAAAATGGACAATTTATTAACCGTTCATTTTCATAGTATGCATGGCGACTATTCCCGATATAGTATGTGGAAGTGGCTAGATGGTTATTGGGGCGAAGAGGCCCATTTTTCACGTGAGGATGATTTTGGCCTTGTTGGTCAGGTTACTTCTCCCTCCAATCGTTTTATTGATTCTGTCAATCTTTTGGTCAAAACGGAAGACTGGTCGAGGCAAACACATGATTATCGTGTCCGACGCTTCCTAGGGGATGCTCCCAATGCTATTTGGATAGTTGAAGGTGATCCAACGGTTTATTATTCTAAACAGGCAGCCTTGACTAGCCATAGTTTTGAGGGTCGCGACCAGCATGCCTTTGATATGGCTCTTCGTAGACAGGAATTTGATCAAAAGTGGGCTTTTCAAGGCTGGTTAGGGCATAAGTATGAAAAAGGGGCTACAGAGTTTCGCCTTTGGTCCCCACTAGCTCGTCGTGTGCAGCTCTTACTTTTTAAAAAGGGCAGTAAAAATCCTAAGGTCATTAAGATGAGTCGAGGAGCCAGCGTCAATAAGGACCGTCATGAGATGAATACTCACGGTGTTTGGAGTGCCACTGTCAAAAAGGATTTGGATGGGGTAGCCTACCAGTTTCGTGTTTATCATGAGGAAAGCTTCTATCAGGATACGAGAGACCCTTATAGCATCGCCCTTAGCTTAGATAACAAAAAAAGTTTAGTGGTCAATCCTAAGCGACTTGTACCAAGAGGGTATGAAAAGGTAACGAAGCAAAAAGCGAGCTGGCGTAATGCAAATGCTTGCTCATCCGTTATCTGTGAAATGCACCTCCGTGATTTCTCAATCTCAGAGACGTCTGGTGTTAAGAAGTCCTATAGAGGGACATACCTAGGTGCCTGTCAGAAAGGGACTAAAAATGCCCAAGGAGATGTGACTGGTTTTGATTACCTCAAACGCATGGGTTACAATTATGTCCAGTTGCAACCGGTCTTTGATCACCATAAAACCTACGATAAAGATGGGAAGCTTCTCTATAACTGGGGGTATGATCCTGAGAATTATAATGTCCCAGATCGTCAATTTGCTGCTGATCAAAAGAATCCCGTGGCACCAATTTTAGAGCTTAAGAAGATGATTCAGGCCTACCATGAGGAAGGCATTGGGGTCATCATGGATGTGGTTTATAACCATACTTATTCTTCTTACAGCTCTCCCTTCCAACTGTCTGTGCCGGCCTATTACTACCGTATGCATGACAATGGGTCTTTCCAAGACGGGTCAGGATGTGGAAATGAAACAGCCAGTGAAAAGGAAATGTACCGTAAGTATATGATAGATTCTTTGACCTATTGGGCAGAAGAATTTGGAGTGGATGGTTTCCGTTTTGACCTTATGGGCTTGCATGATGTTGCTACTATGAATGCCATTCGTTCGGCCATGGATGATATTGATTCTAGGATTCTTCTATATGGTGAAGGATGGGATATGGGAATTGGTCTTCCTGTGGATCAAAAGGGCAAGAAGGATAATGCAGCCCTGATGCCTAGAATCGGATTTTTCAATGACAATGCGCGTGACGCCGTTAAAGGGGCAGAAGTCTATGGACACATCAGTAACGGCTATGTGTCTGGAGCCCCATTGGAAGACCAGATTGCCAAGAGTCTACTTGGTAGCCGTGGTTTTGTAAACTACCTCATGCCAGGTCAGGTCCTCAACTATATCGAGGCGCACGACAACTACAATTTGAATGACCTTATGCATCATCTGCATCCACATGATTCGCCAGAAGATATTGAAAAACGTATCTACTTGGCAAATGCTCTTAATCTAAGTATGCAAGGGTTGTGTTTCATGCAGTTGGGACAAGAATTCCAGCGTAGTAAGATGGTTGCAACAGGTGAAGACGGAAACTACACGGAAGCGGATGTTATGCGTGCCATGAATAGCTACAATGCTCCTGATGCCGTTAATCAGGTGGATTGGAATCAAGTGACCCTTAAGAAAGACTTGGTTACTAAAGTTGCCAAATTAATTGAGCGTAAGCAAACTGTACCAGAATTGTCATATCGTTCATATGCAGATATTTACGATAATCTCTATGTCGCAAAAGCGGAGTACGATTCAGGTATTGTTGAATTGCACATTTCTGGAAAATTACGTAAGACTTTTGTGTTCAATAATATGAAAAAAGATTTGGATATTTACTGACAAGGCAGTCAAAAAATGCTATAATATAGGAAACGCTTACACAAGCAGTTTTATTCGCTTGTGAGCCCTATCAATCTGAAGGGTTTTCTAGTGTATTTACATATATTTCAATGTTTTAATTTCTTGATAGTTAGATCTATCAAGACTAGTTTAAGGAAGGAGTGATTGTATGAATCTCGATGAAGCCATGTACACGTTTGGAACAGGTGAGAACTTCCACCTTCAGAATTATCTGGGTGTGCATGAATTGGAGGGTGAAGAAGGATTTGTCTTCCGTGTGTGGGCCCCTCATGCTGAGCAGATTCAGGTAATCGGAGATTTCACAGGTTGGTTTGATGAACCTCTGGATATGACTAAAAACCATATCGGCGTTTGGGAGGCTACTTCAGCTCTCCCTGAAGAAGGACAGATTTATAAGTTCTTGGTAAAACGTAAGGGTGGTCAAGTAGTTGAAAAGATGGATCCTTTTGCTACTTATTTGGAACCACGTCCAGGAACAGGAGCTGTCATTCGTAAGAAGAAAGCTAAGAAGTGGAAAGATGGCCTTTGGATGGGGCGTCGCAAACGCTTTGGCTTCCAAAAACGTCCGGTTAATATCTATGAAGCTCATGCATCATCTTGGAAACTAAAAGAGGATGGTCAACCTTATACTTTCAAAGAATTGAAAGAAGAGTTGATTCCATATTTGGTTGAGATGAACTATACCCACGTGGAATTCATGCCACTCATGGCTCACCCTCTTGGGATGAGTTGGGGTTACCAGCTCATGGGTTACTTTGCTTTTGAGCATACCTATGGTACACCAGAAGATTTTCAAGATTTTGTTGAAGCATGTCACCAGAATAATATCGGTGTCTTGGTAGACTGGGTCCCAGGTCACTATACACAGAATGACGATGCTTTAGCCTACTTTGATGGTACACCAACTTTCGAATATCAGGATCACGATCGAGCTCATAACTATCGTTGGGGAGCGTTGAACTTTGACTTAGGAAAAAATCAAGTACAGTCTTTCCTTATTTCAAGTGCTCTTTACTGGATTGAAAATTATCATATCGATGGTATCCGAGTGGATGCAGTTTCAAACATGCTCTATTTGGACTATGATGAGGGTCCATGGATGCCAAACAAGGACGGTGGTAACCGTAACTTGGAAGGCTATGGCTTCCTTCAAAAACTCAATCGTGAGATTAAAAAACGCTATCCAGATGTCATGATGGTTGCGGAAGAATCAACTGCAGCAACACCAATTACACAACCGATTGAAGAGGGTGGTCTAGGTTTCGACTTCAAATGGAATATGGGTTGGATGAACGATATCCTCAAATTCTACGAAGAAGATCCAGTTTACCGTCAGTACGATTTCAATCTGATGACCTTTAGTTTCATGTATTGCTTCAATGAAAACTATGTTCTACCTTTCTCACATGATGAAGTAGTTCATGGTAAGAAGAGTATGATGCATAAGATGTGGGGGGACCGCTACAATCAGTTTGCTGGCCTACGTAACCTCTATGCTTATCAACTCTGTCACCCAGGTAAGAAATTGCTCTTCATGGGATCTGAATTTGGTCAGTTCTTAGAGTGGAAATATGATTACCAACTGGAATGGGGAAATCTTGAAGATGAGATGAACCAGAAGATGCAGGCTTTCACTAGCCATATGAATGGTTTCTACAAGGACCATAAATCTCTCTGGCAGATTGATGATTCTTACGATGGTATTGAAATCATTGACGCGGATAACCGTGCTGAAAGTGTGCTTTCCTTCATTCGTAAGGATGACAAAGGCGATAAGGGTGACTTTCTCGTCTGTGTTTTCAACCTAGCTCCAGTGGAACGTCAAGACTTCACTATTGGATTGCCAGTCGCTGGTATTTATCAAGAAGTACTTAACACTGAGATGGAAGAATTCGGTGGTGTCTGGAAAGAAGGAAATCCTGAAACTCGTACCCAAAAGGCGAAGTGGAAGGATTATGAAAATACCCTTAGCTTCACATTGCCAGCTCTTGGAGCAAGTATCTGGCGTGTTAAACGTCGCTTGAAATAAAGGCTAGACTTAAACGTGTACACGATTTGTTTTTCAGTAGTGGTAGCAAGGAAGTCACGGTTGAAAGAAGCTGTTTGATGCCCAAACTATTGCCACACTGAGGAACTTACTTTAATTGTCATAATCAGTTTCAACTGATTGTCTCACATCCTTTTGAGGATGGAACTAAAAATCATGAGGGGGACTATTCATGAAAAATGAAATGTTGGCTTTGATCCTTGCTGGTGGGCAAGGAACTCGTCTTGGAAAATTGACCCAAAGTATTGCCAAACCTGCTGTTCAATTTGGTGGACGCTATCGTATTATTGACTTTGGTTTGTCAAACTGTGCCAATTCAGGAATTAACAATGTAGGTGTCATTACACAGTATCAACCACTTGCTTTGAACAGTCATATCGGTAATGGTTCAAGTTGGGGATTGGATGGTGTTAACTCTGGTGTATCAATTCTTCAACCTTACTCAGCTAGCGAAGGTAATCGTTGGTTTGAAGGTACCAGCCACGCTATTTATCAAAACATTGAGTATATCGATAGCATCAATCCTGAATATGTTTTGATTTTGTCTGGTGACCATATTTACAAGATGGACTATGATGATATGCTCCAATCTCACAAAGATAACAACGCAAGTCTTACTGTCGCCGTTCTTGATGTGCCACTTAAAGAAGCTAGCCGTTTCGGTATCATGAACACTGATGCTAATAACCGTATTGTTGAGTTCGAAGAAAAACCTGAAAACCCTAAATCTACGAAAGCATCAATGGGTATTTACATCTTTGATTGGAAACGTCTTCGCAATATGTTAGTATCAGCTGAAAAGAGTTCAGTTGATATGTCAGACTTTGGTAAGAACGTTATCCCAGCTTATCTTGAAACAGGTGAAAGCGTCTTTGCTTATGAATTTGAAGGCTATTGGAAAGACGTAGGTACTATCGAATCCCTTTGGGAAGCAAATATGGAGTACATTTCTCCTGAAAATGCCTTGGATAGTCGTAACCGTCAATGGAAAATTTACTCACGTAACGTGATTGCTCCACCAAACTTCTTTGGTGAGAATGCTCATGTTGAAGATTCACTCGTTGTTGATGGCTGTTTGGTTGATGGAACTGTTAAACATTCTGTGCTTTCAACAAGTGCACAAATTCGTGAAGGGGCAGTCGTTGAAGATTCAGTGATTATGAGTGGTGCAATTATTGGTAAAGGTGCAAAAATTAAACGAGCTATTATCGGTGAAGGTGCACACATTTCCGATGGTGTGGAAATTGACGGTACAGAAGAAGTGCAAGTCGTAGGATACAATGAAGTAGTGGGGGTACCAAAAGATGAAGATTGATAAATATTCTGCAATTCTAGGAAATACCGTAGGATTCCATGACATGGGTGGTTTGACTGAGCACCGTCCTATTGCCAGCCTACCATTTGGCGGAAAATATCGCCTCATCGACTTCCCGTTGTCTAACTTGGCTAATGCTGGTATCCGTAGCGTCTTCGGAATCTTCCAAAACGAAAACATCAGTTCTGTCTTCGACCATATTCGTTCAGGTCGTGAGTGGGGCTTGTCTACTCTTCTCAGTCACTACTACCTTGGTATTTACAATACTCCTGTTGAAAGCTCAACTGTTGATGAGGAATACTATCGTCAAATTTTGACTTACCTTAAACGTTCAGGCTCAGATCAGACTGTAGCTCTTAACAGTGATGTTTTGGTCAACATTGATCTTAACCAAGTTTTCCACCTTCACAATACAACAAAACCAAAAGTTACTGTGGTCTACAAAAAACTTCCTAAAGAACTCATTTCAGATGTAAACAGCGTTTTAGAAATTGATGACTCTGACAAAGTGCTTGGCCATGAGCTCTTCCAGGGTGGCGATAAAGAAGTTTACAATATGTCTACAGACATCTTTGTTGTGGATACACCATTCTTGATTGAAAAATTGGAAGAAGAAGCAGCTAAAGAAGAACCTCGTAAGCTTCGTTATGTACTTCGTGATTTGGCAGTTGCTGAAAATGCTTTTGCTTACGAGTACACTGGTTACCTTTCAAATATCCACTCAGTAAAAGCGTACTTTGATGCTAACTTGGATATGCTGGAATCACAAAAATTCTATAAACTTTTTGCACCAAACCAAAAAGTTTATACAAAAGTTAAAAATGAAGAGCCAACATACTATGCAGACTCTTCTGAAGTTAAGCTTTCACAATTTGCATCTGGTTCGATTGTTCGAGGTAAAGTTGAGAACTCAATGATTTCACGTAATGTTGACTTTTCTGAAGGTTCTAGTGTTAGCCATTCAATTATCTTCCCACGTGTTAAAGTTGCTAAAGGCGCAACAGTTGAATATGCTATTGTGGATAAAGGTGTTGAAATCGCTGAAGGTGTTACGGTTCGCGGTACAGAAAACAACCCAGTTATCATCAAAAAAGGTAGCGTTGTAACAGAGGATATTGTACGATGAAAATTTTATTTGTAGCAGCAGAGGGTGCACCTTTCGCTAAAACTGGTGGTTTGGGTGACGTTATCGGTGCTCTTCCTAAATCTCTAGTCAAAAATGGTCACGAGGTTGCCGTAATTCTCCCATATTATGATGTGGTTTCGGCTAAATTTGGCGATCAGGTTGAAGACCTTGGCTTCTTCTATACAAATGTTGGTTGGCGTCGTCAATATGTCGGCATCAAGAAAATTGTCCGTGATGGTGTGACCTTCTTCTTCATTGATAATGAACAGTATTTCAACCGTGGTACGGTATACGGTGAGTGGGATGATGGTGAGCGTTTTGGCTTCTTCCAAATGGCTGCCCTTGAGTTGATGGAAAAAGTGGACTTTATTCCAGATATTCTCCATGTTCATGACTACCACACAGCCATGATTCCATTCCTTCTTAAGGAAAAATACCATTGGATTCAAGCTTACCAAGGTATTAAGACAGTCTTCACTATCCATAATATTGAGTTCCAAGGTCAATTTGACAGTGGTATGCTTTGGGAAATCTTTGGTGTTGGTTACGAGCGTTATGCTGATGGTACTCTCCGTTGGAATGACTGCCTCAACTGGATGAAAGCAGCCGTTCTTTACGCAGACCGTGTAACAACAGTATCACCATCATATGCGGGTGAAATTCAAACACCTGAATTTGGTAAAGGCCTAGATCAAATCATGCGCATGGAATCTGGTAAGTTGTCTGGTATTGTTAATGGTATCGATACGGACCTCCTTGATCCAGAAACAGATGCTCACATTCCTTATCATTTCTCAGTGGATGATTTGTCAGGTAAAGCCAAAGACAAGGCAGCTCTTCAAGAACGTGTTGGTCTCCCAGTTCGTGAAGACGTTCCATTGATTGGTATTGTGTCACGTTTGACTGACCAAAAAGGTTTCGATTTGGTTGTCAACGAACTTCACAACATCTTGCAACATGATGTTCAGATTGTTCTTTTGGGTACTGGTTACAGCGACTATGAGAATTCTTTCTCTTGGTTTGGCCATGCTTATCCAGAGAAAATGTCTGCCAACATTACTTTCAACCTAGAGTTGGCTCAACAAATTTATGCTGGTTGTGACATTTTCCTTATGCCTTCAGCCTTTGAACCATGTGGCCTCTCTCAAATGATGTCTATGCGCTATGGTACCTTGCCAGTGGTTAGCGAGGTTGGTGGTCTTCGTGATACTGTTGAACCATACAACCCTGTGACAGGCTCAGGTACAGGATTCTCATTTGGTAACTTCTCAGGTTACTGGATGGTTCAAACCCTTGAAAAAGCTCTCGATGTTTACGAAAACAATGCTGATGCTTGGAAACAACTCCAGCACAATGCTATGACACGTGACTTCTCATGGGATACAGCAAGTTTGGCATATGTTGATTTGTACAAACAATTAGTATAATTTCAAAGATAACTTTTCTCGGAAGGGAAAAGTTATCTTCGTGTAAAGCGTTTAAAAACACTTCTATATAATCTTGACAAAAGTCAGGATAGCATCTCTCAATCTTGCTGATAAAGCAATGAAAGAGAAGATATCTAAAAATCTGAATAGAAGACTAACTCTAATCGTCTTATAATAAATCTGACTGTTTTGATAGTTTTGTAAATAAAGATTTTGAAATATCTGTTTCGAATCTTGATTGGCAAGGTTTGGAAGTTTGTGGAAAATTTCCAATTCCCTCTTATCTGAATAGATCCCTCTGTAAGAAGTGTATTGAAGATAAGGAAGTAGTAAGAAAGGATTTCTATGCAACTCGAAAATTTAACAAAAGAACAATTCATCCGTGACTTTAAAGACACGCTCCATCAAGAGCAGTTGATTAAAGTTTCTAAGGCCACACCAACGGAAATTTTTACAGCTCTGGCTGGTTTGGTCCGTAAATATTACACTGACACATGGATTACACGTAACCATGCACTTTCAGACAATCAAGAAAAGATTGCTTACTACTTCTCAATCGAATTCCTCCCAGGTCGCATGTTGGAAACTAACCTCCTCAACCTTGGTATTCTTGACCTTGTTAAAGAAGGTTTCGCAGAACTTGATATCGATTTCCGCGAAGTGGTAGAAGCTGAGCATGATATGGCACTTGGTAACGGTGGTCTTGGTCGTTTGGCTGCTGCCTTCATGGATTCGCTTGCAACTACTGGTTATCCAGGTTTTGGTAATGGTCTTCGTTACCGTTACGGACTTTTCAAACAACGTATTGTTGATGGTTACCAAGTAGAGCTACCAGATGGTTGGTTTGGTTCAACAGGAAATGTTTGGGAAACACGTAAAGACCATGATATTGTCTATGTAAAACTCTTTGGTGATGTTGTCCTTGAAAGTGACGAAGATGGTCGTTTTGTTCCAACTTATAAGAATGCTCAAGTTCTTCGTGCTGTGCCTTACGATGTGCCACAAATCGGTTATCAAAATGGTGTGATTAACAACCTTCGTCTTTGGGATGTAGAAATTCCTGAAGAATATGAATTGGACTACCCAACTTTGGAAGCTCGCCGTCGTGTGAAAGATATTACAGCCATTCTTTATCCAGATGATACAACGATTGAAGGTAAAGAATTGCGTTTGGTTCAGGAATACTTCATGACAAGTGCAGGTCTCCAAACCATTATCAAATCATACCTCAAGATGGGCTTGCCATTGAAAGATATCCACGAAAAGGTATCTGTTCACATCAATGATACTCACCCTGCGGTTGCACCAGCTGAATTCATGCGTCTCCTCCTTGATGAATACGGTCTTTCATGGGAAGATGCTTGGAATGCGACTGTTAAGACCATGAGCTATACTAACCACACAATCCTTCAAGAAGCTCTTGAAAAATGGGATCAACAGCTCTTCAAACGTGTTCTTCCACGTGTTTACCAAATCATCTTGGAAATCGATAACCGTTATGTAGCTGCAATGGCTGGACGTGGTGTTGCTGCAGATGTTATCGAACGCACTCGTATCGTGAAGGATAACCAAGTGCATATGGCTAACTTGGCGATTATTGGTGGTCACTCAGTCAACGGGGTTGCCAAACTCCACACAGAACTTCTTAAAGAAGATACCCTTCACGACTTCTATACTATTTATCCTGAAAAATTCAATAACAAGACAAATGGTATCGTTCAACGTCGTTGGACACAAATTGCAGCTCCTGAACTTTCAGCAGCAATTGATGACGTGATTGGTGATGGATGGCGTGACGACATCCATGAGCTTGAAAACCTTACAACTTACTTGGATGACAAGAAAGTCTTGAACCAGTTCTATCAAGTTAAGAAGACTGCTAAACAACGTTTGGCAGACTATATCAAGGAAACAACAGGTGTTGAAGTGTCTACAGATGCTATCTTTGACGTGCAGGTTAAACGTCTTCACGCGTACAAACGTCAATTGCTTAACCTCCTTCACATTATCAAACTTTATTGGGATCTTAAAGATAATCCAGATAAAGACATGGTACCACGTGTATTCATCTTTGGTGCCAAAGCTGCGCCTGGTTATCACTTCGCAAAATCAGTTATTAAACTCATCAACGAAGTTGCCAATCTTGTTAACAATGATGAAAGCCTTCAAGGTAAACTTAAAGTGGTCTTCCTTGAAAACTACCGTGTCAGTCTTGCAGAACTCATCATTCCAGCAGCAGATGTCTCTGAACAAATCTCATTAGCTTCTAAAGAAGCATCTGGTACTTCAAACATGAAATTCATGATGACTGGTGCTATTACCTTGGCAACACTTGACGGTGCCAACATTGAAATCAAGGATGAAGTTGGAGATGAGAATGTTGTCATCTTCGGTATGGACAAGGACGAAGTTTATGAACATTATGCACGTCATGATTATTATTCTCGTGCAGTTTATGAAAATAATCCTGTCATTCGTCGTGTTGTTGATACTTTTGTCAACGGTACGATTCCAGATGCTCAAGCTGAAGGTACTGAAATCTATGAAGCACTCATCACCCACAACGATGAATACTTCCTCTTGGAAGACTTCGAAGCTTATGTAGAAGCTCAAGAGAAAATCGATGCGCTTTATCGTGATCATGACAAGTGGGCACGCATGAGCTTGGCAAATATTGCTAAATCTCATAAGTTCACTTCAGATGATACGATTACAGAGTATGCTAAAGAAATTTGGGAATTGAAAAAATAGGCGATAGCTTATGAATCACAAAAAGACAAAGGCTAGAAATGGTCGTTGTCTTTTTATTTTTTTAGAAGAGGGGTGTCATAGACAGCCAAAAAGCATTTATAAATGGCAGGGTAGTTTATCTGCAGATCTATCTTAGCCCTTGAAACTTGCACTTGCTTATCAAGGTGTTATAATGTCCTATAGGTATAAGCATCAAAAAGGGGGACAATACATGGCTTTACGCAGCCAATTAATTACTAAGGAGTTTCCAGAATTAGATAGGGTAGAGCGCTTAAATAACGAGGCCTTCCCAGAAGAAGAACGTATTCCATTAAGTGAGTTTTTACAATTGGATGGTCGTGATGATTATCATTTCTTTGCCTTTTATGACGAGGATGATTTTGTTGGATTTGCCTCAGTTCTCTACAATGCCAAAGTTTTTTATGTGAGTTTCTTTGCCATCGTTCCTCAAATGCGGAGTCATGGCTACGGAAGTGAGATTATTGATAAACTGGTGGACTTTTATGGACCATCTCGGTCTATGGTCTTGGAAGTAGAGCGCTTGGATGAACCAAATGACAATCCAGAGCAACGTGAGGCACGTTGGGATTTCTATAAGCGTAATGGGTTCAAGACTTCCAATGCTTTCTTGGAATATGAAGGTTTGAGTTTTGAGATTCTCTATCGTGGAGATCACTTTGACGAAGAAGCCTACAGAGAGATATTCCATAAGCTTCAGGAAAGTGCTTATTTTGATTTTAGTATTAAACATCGTCGCTTGAGTGATTTATAAGGCAGTAAAGCAGGTCAGACACGACCTGTTTTTCATTTGTTTTCAGGCTTGACCAATCGTTTTCAGAATATTTTGTCGTCCTATGCTATAATGGAAGTACTATGAAGAAAGTAATTTTACAGTATCTGGCAAGTGCTCTGACTGTAATCCTTATACTTGGTCTTGTGGTTTTCAACAGACAGCGAAATCACTCTCTGGTAAAGAAGGTCAAAGACCCTGAGATTTCCTATATCTATCAGGATTCTTTGGAAAATCTAGATAGACTGGCCCTTAGTCAGGCTGGGATTATACAATCCTATCAACTCGATTCTTTGTCTGTTAGGAAGGAAGATGGAAAGATTCACCTCGTTCTCCATATCAATCATTCCTATGATATGCAAGTAAATCTTGTCCTAAAGTCTGATATCTACGGTGATTTGTCTGTGGTTCAAGCGACGCCATCAAAGGCTTTGAAGCTAGCCTTGGAGGACGAGTCTTATCAGAAACGGTTGACCTTAATTTCGCAAAAGGCAGATGCTATTATATCTCGTGATCACTGGGATCAAGGCATTAAACCGGCCTATGTGGCTCAGGTCAGAAGTAAGATGAAGAAGACTTCTTTGAAACAGTTGGAAAAGGTTCTGCAAGAAATTGATCAAGAAAGTAAGGAAGTGGGCTCCGATACCTATACGGCCTTTTTCCAAGCTTCTCAACTGCCTAATCACGACAAGCTCAATTTGGTTATGGAGCACATGCAGGTTTATGTGGATAAGTACCAATTTCTCCAGTTAGGGAAGTCAGGTTATAAATTTTCCAAAAAGCTAGAGCCAACCAGCGCTTTTTACAGTTACTTCCGTGAGGCTATTATGGAGACCTATCAGACGGATCTAGGGCTTGGTGTAGATGAGTTAGGTATCAAGCTCCACCTTTTTAGATCTTGGATTGATAAGCAGTCCATGGACTATATTAGGACCAACTACAAGGGCAAGACGGATTTAGACAAGCTTCTGGCTTACAGCAAGGACAAGAAGATTAAGTTGGATTATACTACAGGTGCTTCCTACCATAATCGAAGCTTGGGAGACTTTACCTATCCAGAGAACATGAAAATCCAGCTACCTCAGACCAGTGTCATGGGTCCTTACGGTGTCAGCAATTCCCGCTTTATTGAATTTATTGTCAATATGGATACAGGGAAATTTGTTTCTGAGTGGAATGTCTACAAGAAAAGGAAAGACGGTAGCATCGACTCTAATCCTAAGCACTATAAGATTGAGGATGGTGCTGACATTGCTGATACGGACTCTGCTAACTACGGCCTATCTAAGGGATTAAATGCTGACTTACCAGCCTATCTCAATAATAGCCATACCTATCTCGATGTTCGTCACCCTGCGGATAATGCGATTAGACGCAAGATGGTTAGAAAGTGGAAAAATGCCAAGAATGTCTTAAATGGTGGGCGCTATGCTGATATTGTAAAAAAAGGAGGCTTGAAAGATCTTGAAACATGGAGACAAGTTAAAGCTGAAGACCGCCTCCAGGTCTACAATGCTTACCTTGATTATATTCGCTCTCATCTTGTGCTTAATGGGTTTGACAGCTTTTACCAAGAAACCTACAAGCCCCAAGGTGGAGACAAAAAAGACTGAAACCCTTGATAGTGTTCTTGTCGCTAAAAATTTCTATCGTGTAAGGGATGCCTATGCCATCAAGCTCTACGGGCAGGATGAGGGGATGTCCTTTGATGTGGCTGGTCAGAGACTCTTTGGGTCAAATATTGCTATTAAAGATGGTCTGTTATATGGCTCCAGTCTTGGAGATTTGACCATTGAGGCTTATTTTCAGGGGGAGGCGTCCTACCTTTTAGAGGCCACCCAGAAGCTCCCAGTGGACAAAAATCGTATCAAGGCTAATCACTATAGTCAGGATATCGTTCTGAATAACGTTTGGTCTAGTCTGGAAGGTCAAGAAACCTCCAACAGTATCATCACTCAGTTTCAGGATAAGACCTTGCTTAAGCTGCGAATCAGCTACAACAAGGATTTCCTTCCGACTAAGATTCAAGGTTTTTACAATAGCCAAACCTTTAATGGCTGGCGGGACCTGTTTTATATAGATTATCCATATAGTGATCAGGAAGCCTTCAATCAGGCTCAAGATGCCTTCAATCAGGCTCAAGATGCCTATATACAACACATCCAGTACATGGAAACGCATCCTGAGGAAGAAGCAGGAGAGTTTGGTTAATAAAGCAAAATCACCTTTATCTCGAGATAAAGGTGATTTGTTTGTTCCTAAGAATTAGGTTTTAGGTTTGACTTGTGGCAACTTCTGGAAAAAGCTTGTCTAGGATTTTTGGAGTGATAGCTTGTCCAGGACCTTCAGCACAATAGGTGTGCATATACATAGAGGGATTGAAGTTGAGCTCGATACAAGTGCAATGAGGTTTTTCCTTGCTAGCAGGCTGAGTTTTATCTGGAATAATGAGGTCAACCCCACAAGCCCAGGCGCCCATGCTAGTTGCCATGGCTGCGGCCAATTCTTGGTAAGAGGAATCCATTGTCTCAGTGACATCAATAGAGTCGCCACCTGTAGAGATGTTGGAGTTACGGCGGAGATTGACCTTTTTCCCTTCTGGGAGAATATCATCAGGTGCATAACCTTGCTGAGTCAACATCAATTGTTCGATGTCTCCTAGCTCAATGATTTCCAGCGGTGAGCGGTGGTCACGGCCTCGCAATGGGTTGGCATTTTTCTGAGCGACTAATTCACGAATGGTATGTTTGCCATCACCGACAACATTGGCAGCGACACGAAGGAGGACAGCCTCACAACGTCCATCCAAGATGAAGAAACGGTATTCGGTTCCTGGGATAAATTCTTCAACAAGGACAGCGGTATCTTCTGCAAAGGCAATGTCAAGGGCTTTCTTATAGTTATCAAGGCTGGCAGGCTCTTGGAAAATGGAAATGCCCAGACCGAAGTTGGTTGATTTTGGTTTAACCACAATTTGCTTGCCCTTGATAAGAGGATAGTAGGCTAGACCTTGTTCTAGACTGGTAAATTCGTCTCCAGCAGGAACCGGGAAGCCAGCGTCGGCTAAGATTTTCTTGGTTACGGTCTTATTGGCCATAGCAAGGGGTACCACGTAGTTGTCTTTTGAGGTCATGTTACCATTTTTGACGTACTCAACATGATCTTTATGCCAGAGTTTAAGGAATTGATCCTGCTCATCTAGGATTTCAAAATGAAGCCCTTTTTGAATGGCATCAAAGAGCAGCATCTGGGTAGAAAGTTCCATCTCCTCATAACCCTTAAGGGCATAGTGGGCAGTCCAGTCGTAATCATGATAGGCAAGAGCCTTGTCGAGGGCAAAGTCAGCAAGGGACTTGTCTTTGATATGAGGAAGAAGTTGGGCTGCTAGTGTCTGGTTAGGATCTGCAAAGGCATCTTTAACTTGTTTAACCAGACCTTGATGATAGTCACCAAGCCTAAAATGTTGCACCAGTTGGTCTAGAGCTGTCGTAATGTTCTGAGTTTCAGCTTCAGAAGGTAGAGGTTCTAAAGGATGAGAGAGGGCAATTTTTTCATTCAGCGCGTGACCTTGAGCCAGAGCCTGATCAACATTTTCAGGGGCATCCAGCCAGAGGAAGGCTAGAAGGAGTAGGTGTACGGTATCCATGGTAGTTTGGCTAATACCGATACGCTCAAAGGGGTTGAGGTCGAAGTTACGGAATTCCAGGTAGGTGATTCCCTTGTCAAGGAAGGAGCGATTAACCTTTTGTCCACGGAAACGAACAGCCGAGTAAAATTCCTTTTCCGCAATCAAATCACCTTGTTCGATATAGTTTTCGATGGCAGAGACATAGTCTTCTAGGCTTGCAAAAGATACTTGGATTTCTTCCTTATTGACATAACCATGGTCGCTGTTTCGGAAGGAACGCACGGGTTCTGGCACTTCTTGGTCGAAGAAGCCTTGCTCAGCAACAGGTGCAGCACCAAAGAGATAGGTAATCACCCAACGATAGCGCAAATAGTTCTGAGCCAGCTTAAGATAGAGGGCGTTTTTGAAAGCAATTATATCAATCTGGTCACTTTCTTGGAATAGGGCCTCAACCAAATCTTTCCCTAGTTCCATATTATAGTGGATACCTGAGATAGCTTGTAGTTTGGTTCCGTATTTTTCGGCCAGGTAGTTGCGATAATGGCGTTCAAATTCATTTTCCAGTTGGGCAACTTGGATTTCTTGGGCGTTGATACGAGGAGGCATGGATAAGGGCCAGAGAAGTTCATCTTTACTGATGGAACGTCCAGCTACATCGGTAATGGCTCCAAGAAATCGGCGAGCCTCAGTAGTAGATTTGGCAACTGGTGTGATGAGTTCCATCTGAAACTCACAAAAATCTGTTTGAATATAAGGGTGGAAACTTCGAGCTCCTAGGCAGGAAGGGTGAGGCGTATGTGCTAATTTTCCCTGTCTATCGACACGAAGATTTTCGCGTTCAATTCCAAAGTTAGCTTGAAGGATAGGGCTAGTAGGCTCCAGCTTTTGAAGCAGTTGATTTATAGTCATAGAGTCACCTTTTCATCTAATGTTAGTGATAGTCTATTATAAATAGGAGAAGAAAACAACTTTCTGCTACGGTTAAGGGGAATTTCCGAATGTTTTAGATAAGAATTCTTAAAACCGGTTGCTTTTTAACTCTATTATATGCAAAAATTGTAAAATACCCACCGATTTTTATGTAAAATGTTATTTCTCTTGCAATTTAAATCAAATTAGCCTATACTAATGACGTATATATGAGAACGAAAGAATCCCTAGGGTCTGCCCTCAGGGGCTTTTGTATGCTCTCAAAAGGGTATAACCGTTCTTTTATAGATAAAGGATGAGCGTTAAGAGTAGCTTTCCGACAGTATGCTCTGCTCAAAAATGATGCTTTCACCGTGATGGATTACAGGACTAGCTTATATCTATCAATACCTGAAACACGCTCTGCCCAAAAGCGATACTTTCGTCGTGATGGATTACAGGACTAGCTTATATCTATCAATGCCTGAAACACACTCTGCTCAGGGCAGGCGATATTTTTCGCCGTGGCAATAGTTATAGAAGTCAAGAGACTTCTATAACTCGGAAGTTTTGAGACTTTGGCTCAAAACTTAGCTATGAGATTCCGAAGGAAGCTGCTAGCGTCCGAAGCCACTTAAGAAAAATATCAAAAAAAGAAAAAGAATAAAAAACGGAGGTAACTATGTTTCAAACCCTTATCCCCCAGATAAAGGAATACAAGAAACCCTCAATCCTAGCGTCCCTCTTTATGACACTAGAAGTCATGTTTGAGATTTCCATTCCCTTTGTCATGGCTAATCTTTTGGACAAAGGTGTCCAGCAATCCAACATGTCTAACATTTGGCTCTACGGTGGCCTCATGCTGGTCTGCGCCTTTCTTTCGCTTTTCTGCGGTATGCAGTCGGCTCGCTATGCAGCTTTTGCCTCTGCTGGATTTGCCAAGAATCTACGTCAGGCCATTTTCAAAAAGGTTCAAACTTTCTCTTTTGAAAATATCGATAAGTTCTCAGCTGGTGGTTTGGTGACACGTATGATGACTGATGTTACCAACGTGCAGAACTCTTACCAGATGATTATCCGCATCTGTGTGCGTGCGCCACTTAATCTGATTTTTGCCATTGCAGCAAGTTTCCTGATTAATGGCGAAATGGCTTGGATTTTCGTTGGTGTAACACTCTTCCTTGGTTTGGTTTTAGCCATTATTACCAAGATTGTATACCCTCTCTTTACTCAAGTGTTTGAGGCTTATGACAACCTCAATAACAGTATCAAGGAAAACATCACCAACATGCGTGTGGTGAAATCCTATGTTAAAGAGCAGGAAGAGACTGACAAATTTAAGAAGGCCTCACGTCGTATTTACAAGATGTTCATGCGTGCCATTCGTGTAGTTATCATGTCTAACCCAGCTATGATGTTGTCTATGTATGCGTCCTTCCTTATGATTTCCTGGTTTGGTGCCCATCTCATCGTTGGTGGTAGCTTAACTACAGGGGAATTGACTTCCATGTTTAGCTACACCATGACCATCCTCATGTCACTCATGATGTTCATGATGATCTTTGTCATGTTGTCTATCTCTACAGCATCTGTTGAACGTATTGATGAAGTTCTTAGTACTGAAGCCACCATTGTTTCACCTGAAAATGGTTTAACAGAAGTTGCAGATGGTTCTATCAGCTTTGATCATGTGGATTTCTCATACACGGATGAAAATGGTGACAAGACCCATGTCCTCAAAGATATCACTTTGGATATTAAGTCTGGTGAAGTTATTGGTATCCTTGGTGGAACGGGTTCGGGTAAATCAAGCTTGGTTCAGCTCATTCCTCGTCTTTATGATGTGGAAGCAGGTCAGGTTAGGGTTGCTGGGCATGATGTTAAGGATTATGATTTGGATAGCTTACGTAAGCAAGTTGCCATGGTCCTTCAAACCAATGTCCTTTTCTCAGGAACCATTAAAGAAAATATGCGTTGGGGAAATAAACAGGCAACAGATGAGGAAATCATTGAAGCTTGTAAGATTGCCCAAGCTGATGAATTTATCCAAGAGTTTAAGGATGGCTATGATACCAAGATTGAACGTGGTGGAGCCAATGTCTCAGGGGGACAACGTCAACGTCTTTGTATCGCACGTGCCCTTCTCATGAATCCGAAAATTTTGATTCTGGATGATTCGACATCAGCAGTTGATACCAAGACAGATAGTTTGATTCGTCAAGGTTTCGCATCGAGTCTTAAGGAAACAACTAAAATTATCATCGGTCAACGGATTTCATCTATCCAAGATGCAGACCGTATCATCGTCATGAATGATGGCCGTATCGATGCTATTGGTAGTCATGACGACTTGGTGGCTAATAATGCCATCTATCGTGACGTTTACAAGATGCAAACACAAGGGAAAGGAGTAGCAGATGCAGAATAAGAAAAAAGCCAATTGGGGCTCTCTAGCACGTCTTCTACGCTTTTTGTGGCAAGACTACAAACTTTCGCTTTCTATCGCCTTTATCCTCATTGTTGTTGCTTCTTTGGCAACAGTCAATTTGACGGCTTCTATTCAGTCCTTGGTTGACGTTTACGTTCAACCTTTGCTCAAATCTGGTAGCCATGACTTTGGGCCATTGTTACGTTTCTTGACTTCAGTGGCTGTCTTCTGTCTTATCGGTGTGATTGCCAACTATGTGTCATCACTCCTTATGGCGACGATTTCGCAAGATTCTCTGCGTTCCCTTCGTAATCAGCTTTTTGCTCGCATGCAAAAGCTTCCGGTTCGCTACTTTGATACTCACCAACACGGTGACATCATGTCTATTTACACCAATGATATCGATGCCCTCCGTCAAGCTGTCGAGCAATCTATTCCACAGTTGCTACAAACGACTATTACCATTATCGGTGTGACTGTGACCATGCTTACGGTTAGTCCTCTTCTCTTTATCGTGGTTCTAATCATGGTAGGCATCATGTTTATGGTCATCAAAAATGTATCATCCAAATCAGGTCGTTACTTCGGTGAACAACAAAAGAACCTAGGGATTGAGAATGGTTTTATCGAAGAAATGATGTCAGGTCAAAAGGTAGTCAAGGCCTTCGTCCACGAAGAAGAAAGCATGTCTGACTTTGATAAGATTAACGAACAGCTCTTTGAATCATCATACTTGGCCAATCGCTATGCCAATGTTCTCATGCCCATTCTTGGGAACTTAGCAAATGTTTCCTTTGTTTTGACTGCCTTGGTCGGTGGGGTATTTGCTCTAAATGGTGTCGGTAGCTTAACTATCGGTGGTCTCATGGCCTTCCTACAATTGAACCGTTCCTTCAATGGTCCTATTACTCAGGTTTCTCAACAACTTAACTTTGTCCTTATGGCCCTTGCTGGTGCTGACCGTATCTTTGACCTTTTGGATGAAGCAGAAGAAGTGGACCAAGGTAAGGTCACTTTGGTCAACTACGAATTGGTAGACGGTCAAATGGTTGTGACAGACAAGAAAACCAATCTTTGGGCTTGGAAACACCCACGTCCAAATGGCGACTATGAATTGGTCGAATTGGTCGGAAATGTAGTCTTCCAAGACGTTGATTTCTCTTACGATGGTAAGAAACAAATCCTTCACGATGTTAACCTCTATGCAGACAAGGGGCAAAAGGTTGCCTTTGTTGGTGCGACAGGTGCAGGTAAGACGACGATTACTAACTTGATTAACCGTTTCTACGACATCCAATCTGGTGTGATTACTTATGATGGTATCGATGTGAAGCTGATTGAAAAAGATTCTCTTCGTCGATCACTTGGTATCGTACTTCAAGATACGCATCTCTTCACAGGGACTATCGCTGAAAATATTGCCTACGGCCGTGCTGATGCGACGCGCGAGGAAATTCTTGAAGCTGCTCGTATTGCTAATGTGGATTCCTTTGTGCAACATTTGGACAATGGTTACGACACTGTCCTCACAGATGATGGCGCAGGCTTGTCTAATGGACAACGTCAGCTGATTGCCATTGCGCGTGCTGCCCTTGCCAATGCCCCTGTCCTCATCCTTGATGAAGCGACATCCTCTATTGACTCTCGTACCGAAAAAATGGTACAAGAGGGAATGGACCGACTTATGGAAGGACGCACGGTCTTTGTTATCGCCCACCGTCTTTCAACCATCGTTAACTCTGACGTTATCATGGTTATGGATCATGGCCGTATCATTGAACGTGGTGACCATGACAGCCTTATGGAACAAGGTGGTACCTACTACCGACTCTATACTGGTGGTCTTGAAATTGATTAAGATTAAAAGAACTCAGGCAAAACCTGAGTTCTTTTGCATCTGAAGAAAATGATTCTTTTGAGACTTTTCTTGTAAAAACGATAAATTTGATATCTTAAATCTCAACTTCTTTTAAACCATGTGAGTCTAGACGATAAATCTTTTGGCAGACTTGTCTGAGGTAGTTGACATCATGTGAGACTGTAAGAATGGCACCTGGATAGTTCTCAAAGAGATGGCGTACTTGGGGTTGCGAGGTGGGTGAAAAATTTCTGGTTGGTTCATCTAGGATAAGGAGCTGAGGGCTTTCTAAGACCAGGTGTAGCAGGAGTAGTTTTCCTTTCTGTCCTCCAGATAAATCAGAAATGGCATGGTTCATTTCATCATGACTAAAGTTGAGGTTAGCGAGATGGGAACTTATGATTTCTTTCTCAGTTTTGTCGCCAGTCTTATGTAAAAACGCTATCGGTGACAAATCATTTTTCAAGATAAGATCGTAATTTTGGGGCATGTAGCCGATAGTCAGGTCTGTTTTCCTGTTAAGTTCCTGGTAGAGGTAGTGTAAGAGAGTGGATTTACCACAGCCGTTATCTCCAACAATACCAATTTTTTCTTGCCCTTTCAAAGAAAGTTTGAGATGGTCAATGGTCAGGTGGGGAGCGATGTTTATCTGCTTTTCATCCAGATTTAAGAGATACTTTCCCTGAGGTAGAGGGTCGATATGAGAGAAGAATAGTTCAATACTGTCTTCTTTATAAGGCATCTGTGTCATGTCTTGGGCAAGGCGGTCGTAGCGTTTTTCTTGTGAGAGGACTGCTTTCATCTTTTTAGCAACCAACCGTCCTTGCGTGCTATCATGCGTATTACGTAGGGTGGTTTGGACATTTTGTTTGATACGGCGATGCTTGGCCATAGCTTTGTCATAGGCTTTTTTCTCGGTTTTGGCTTGCTGTATCTGTTGCTGGAAGGCATCAGTGCGTTGCTGGCTATAGTTATCATAGTCGAGATGTTCCACACTGGTCCTGGCTTGTCGACGACGTTTAAAGAGTTCTAGGTGGATAATGGTATCTGCTGTCTTGCTTAGTAGGTCCTCGTCATGTGAGATATAGATTATGGTTTGATCAGAATGTTTGATAAAATCTTTTAGCCAAGTCATAGTAGTCAAGTCCATATCGTTTGAGGGCTCATCAAGAAAAATGATGTCGTGGGGACGGGCTAATTCTCGGATGAGTTGAATTTTGAGCTTCTCGCCACCTGACAGAGAGGAGATAAGCTGACTGCTAGCAAAACGATCACTATCAAAATGAAGTTCATCAGCCAGACGATAGAGGGGAGCATAGTCTAAGTCATAAGTATCCGCAAAGAAGTAGTCGTTAAGGGTTAGGGATTGTAAGTCATCCGAAATCTGTTGGGGAATATAGACCTGTGGGCTATCTGGTTTATTAATAGTTCCCTCGTAAGAAAGATGGTTGAAATGTGTTTTTGGATTGACCAGAAGGGCAAGGAGACTAGATTTTCCATTGCCTTCCTCCCCAATGATGGCGACTTTTTCGCCTGTAGCTATCGTTAGATTTAGATCATGAACGAGTTCACGCAAATCCTTAGTATGTGTTATGGTTAGATGTTGAATTTGTATCATAGGTCCTCCTAGGTCTGAGTGCTTGTAGATATTGTTTCATAGAAAATATGGTTCTTACTTCAAACAATATCAAAGGTCAAAAAACAGTCCTACCTTATAAGATAGAACTGTCTTGAATCTAGCTAAAAAGCTCTCTAGGAGATAGTGATGGTGTGGACGCAAAAAAATCAGATACCATCAACAAGTTTTCTACAAAAAAAGAGCGCAAAAAAGACATGAAAACAATCTATCAAATAAAGCAGGTTTATTGTGAATAGACTTAGTTGTTCATGTCTCCATTTACCTCCGAATGTTACTTGTCTTGATTGTACGCTGTCTGAGAGATTTTGTCAAATGAAAATAAAATATCCAACCTTATTAGACTGCCAATCTACCTTATCAATAGTCTCCACCTGTGCTATACTAAAAGCAATACTAAAAATGGAGATTATTTATGGAAAATAAGTTTGTAAAGAAACCAACACCTAAGGGGGATAAGTCCACAAGAATTGTTTTTATAGGTCTCTTAGTGGCATTGCTTTTTATAATCGCAGGGACGGCTATCTTCTTTGCTGTGAATAGTAGCAGTAAGGCTAACAAAGGTTCAGCTGCATCCAGTAAGTCGAGTACGACTGTCTATTCCGGCAGCAATGCAGAAGACCCCTTGTTCAAAATCACCCTGAAAACCTTCGGAGATAATAAAGAATTTTTACTCGTGACACCAAATCCTGGTCATGATAGAAACATGTTTAACATTGTGGGGGTTGCTGGTCAATACTTAGTCACTCAAGAGTACAAGGGGGGTGAATCTGGTAAGAAAAATGCCAAGGGTGAGACACTTTATAAGTATGACTACTTTAATATCTATATGTATGACACGGAAAAACCAAATCAAAAACCTAAACAAATTGACCTCTTGAAATTGGCTAAAAAAGCTGGGGATGAAGATTATTTAAATCAGGCAAGTCTAAGGCTTTTCATGCTTAATGAACAAGCTTACTTACAAATGCCTTTTGGTGCGTCATCAGCTGATTTTGCTTCTAATAAAAAATACCTCAATCTCAAAACGCAAAAGATTGAGGAAATGAATATTCCAGCTAACTCGAATACTTTGGACTCGGAATTGGATTACGCCAATGTTGATATGCGTAAGACTTTAGAGCCTTTTGGTCTTGAAATGTGGCCAGGTGCAACTAATGGTAAGGATCTAGATTATCCAACAGAAACACCAATTGCGAGTCTGCCTGCTCTTTATTACATTTCTGAAAAAGACAGAAGCCTCAATATGGATAGTACCAACTTTGCCAAAGAGCATAAGGATGCTTATGAAGCGATTAAGACCAAACATGCTAGGATCTACACCATTCCAAGCAAGATTAACAATGAAACCTGGTTCAATACCTTACTCCATTGGGTGGCACCTGAAGGCCAAGATGCCTACGAGTTACCGGTTAGGGCATTTAGACCGACTCAGGAAGAAGGAAAAGTCAAGTCCTACCAAGAATTGCAGACTTGGAATGACAACCATATCAGAAAAAAATAGAGGAACTTACCTCTGAAACCAATAAGATTATGAACCCAAGTTTATGATACTTGGGTTTTTTAGTGTTTTTGAAATGCTAATGGGAGACTTTAGTCGTGAAAGAGGATTATTAAATTGTATATCAATGGTTTATCGAGGGTGTTACAGAATCGGATGGTTTGTAATAAGAAGGTGAAAATTAGAATCAAAGTGAGGAAATCAGCCAATAAAATGAGTTAAATCCTCTCATAAGTCTAATATCTTCCGTGAAAATTATGAGAAAGTTAGGAATGAAAAGAAAATAAAATAGAAAATTGAAAACGGTATAAAGCAAATAAAATCAAGGTTTTTACACTTGTAAAAATAAAAAACGAGCAAAAGTTGTTGGTTGAATTGTCAGACAACTTGATTTTTTTTAAAAAATATCGATTAATCACTTGACCATGAATTGTCAGAATGTTAGAATGTAATAGAATCATGAGTTCAAGTATAGGATTCTTGTATACTCGTGACCTATAACTAACTATTTCATACAGAGGGAGACTTGAAATGAAAGACATTTTTAACAGACGTCAACGATTTTCATTGCGTAAATATTCGTTTGGTGTCGCTTCAGTCTTGCTAGGAACGGCACTCTTTGCTGCTCATACTGCACAGGCTGATGAAGTAACAGCGCCTGACGCTTCTTCATCAAATCCTGGTTCATCAGTTGAGGGCGAGAGTTCTTCAGACCTGGTTGAGACGTCAACAGCATCAACAGCTCAAGCAGATCCTACTGCAGCTGTATCTTCAACTGAGGCAACTGCGTCAACATTTAACTTGACGCCAGAAGCTTCAACAACAGATAAGGCTGCCGCAGAGACAACTGACAAACAAGCTACAGAAACTGCAAAACCTGAAGCAGCTAAACCAGCTTCAGAGACTGCAAAACAAACTGAAAAAGCTGCTACAGAAACAGCTAAACCAGCTACAGCGGCATCTACAAATGCAGCTAGCAACAACGTTGAAACAACAGCTTCAGCGACAACCGCTGCAGCAACTCCAGCTGCAACAGCGGCTAACCGTACTGCTGCAACAGCCGCTCCAGTAGCTGAAGAAACAGCAGCAGCTGAAACTGCGGCAGCAGCAACAAGTGTTAAGCCAAATGTCACAGCACGTGCTTACTCTGTTAGAGCAGCAGCCGAAGATCGCAGTGCAGTACTTGACCGCGCTGCAACTGATTTGACTAATGCTGGCGCTTTGGCAACAAGTCGTAGCCGTCGTAACCGTCGTGCCGCTACAGACCACAATAACGAGCCGGTTGCTGTAGCAACTTTCCTAAAAGACGGTGAAGTTGCTACACCTGATATGACGGATCCTAATGGTGCAAGTGTTCGTTCACAAACAGTACCATCAGGTTATCAAGCTAAAGAAGGTGATGTCTATACATACAGTATCGTAGACCTCACTCGCTTCAATGAACGTTACAATACAAGCTACTATGTACGTGCTTACAAGAGATTTGATGCTTCAACAGATACGACTGTTGAATTGATCAACAAAAATACTGGTGCTGTAGTTGAAACAAGAACAATTACTGCCTCTAGTGGTATTCAAAAATTCACGACTACTCAATCTGCTTCTAAAGGTGAATTAACTTTCCAAGTAGATTATGATAAAGGTTTAGGAGCTGGACCTGGTAAAACGGACCAACCATTTATTCAATTTGGTTATGAAGTTGGGGCAAGTATCCAAGCTTTAGTAGCTCCAGGACATAACCTTACTCCGGATGAGAAAAAATTATACGATGCTGTTTATGATGCTCGTACATCAACAGATATTATCAACGTTGTAGAACCAGCTTATAACGGTCGTACGATTACGGATACTAATGCCAAGATTCCAGTATCAGTTAATAAAACAACTTACTATAAAGTAGTTGATAAAAACAACCCAACATTTAACGCTAATAAAACAGATAAAACTGTTCAAGACTACGTAGCAAATGGTAACGAAGTAGACTTAGCTTCATACACTCTTAAAGCTATGGAAGGGCAAAACTTCACAGCATCTGGAGAGCGTCAATTTGATGGCTATAAATTGTATCAAGCAGCTGATGCAAATGATCAATCAGGTTATGTAAGTCGCCCTTACAAAGTTGGTACGAAATTCATGGACGCTGAGCGTGCGGGAATTAAACGGATTAAAGAAATCGTAGGGGAAGATGGAACTGTAGTCGTTCGTGTTTACTTATTAGATCCAAAACAACAAAGTAAACGTTCTGATGGTACATTAAGCACTGATGGTTACATGTTACTAGCGGAAACGAAACCAATTAAACCAGGTGATTATAACAAACAAGAATTAGCTGTTAAGAAAACACCTCTTAAAACTATTGCACATACAGTAACTAATCCAAAAACAGGAGCAAAAACTGAATATCCAAACGGTAAAGATGTACCATTTGATTTCCAAAAAGCTGCTGGGTATACACCATATAAATCTGTATTCGTACCATTCTTAGGAGACAATATCGGTCACCTTTCTCCAAATGCTCAATTAGAACGTGGAGTAGAAGGTATCGGTACCAACGTTGACTTGCTCAACTCTTTGACACCGTATAAACAACCTGTTTACTACTACGTGAAGCAAGAACCTGTAACAGTTACTCCAGAAGTTGAAAAACAACTTGAAGGACGTGTACTTGTTGATGGTGAATTCAGCTTCAAGATTAAAGAAGTCAATGAAAACAAATCACTTCCTTCATATGAAGAAACTGTTACTAACAAAAACGGTAAAGCGACATTTAGTAACTTAACTTTCAATAAAGTTGGTACTTACATCTACACAATCACTGAAACTGCAGGTTCAGATGCAAACGTTGATTACGATGCAATGACAGTTACTATGACAGTTACTGTTACAGAGAACTCTAAAGGTGATTTGCAAGCTTCAGTTAAATACAGTGGTGCTGGTGGTTTTGCTTCAAGCGCAACTGATAAGATCTTCAACAACTACGTTGTAGCTCCAGTTAAGACTCGTTTCGACTTCAGCAAAGCCCTTGCAGGTCGAGAGTTGAAAGCTGGTGAATTCAGCTTTGTATTGAAAGATTCAACTGGTAAAGTTCTTCAAACTAAGACAAATACTAAAGAAGGTGTTGTAGCCTTTGATGACTTGACCTTTGACAATACACAAGTTGGTACTCACAAGTACACTGTAGAAGAAGTTATCCCAGAAAATAAAGAAGCTGGTATGACTTACGATACAATGAAGGCTGAAGTAACAATCACTGTTACTAAGGAAGGTCACGTTCTTAAAGCAACAAACACTCTTCCATCAGATACAGAGTTCAACAATACATTCACTCCAGGTGCGGTTAAAGTTAACCTTGAATTTGATAAATCACTTTCAAACGGTACTTTGAACGCAGGTGACTTTAGCTTCACATTGACTGGTGATAACAATGTTAACGAAACTGTAACTAACAAAGCTAACGGTAAGATTAACTTCAGCGAATTGTCATTTGACCGCGAAGGTGTCTACAACTACACTGTTAAAGAAGTGAAGGGCAACAATGCCGATGTAGACTACGATGAAATGACTATCGCAGTTAAAGTAACAGTTACTAAAGATGCCGCTACAGGTCTTTTGGTTGCTAAGACTGAAATGACTTCAACAGGTGGTGAAGCAACTGGTACTGATGACAAGATCTTCAACAACCACGTTGTAGCTCCTGTAACTGCACAATTTGACTTCAGCAAAGCTCTTGCAGGTCGTGACTTGAAAGCTGGCGAATTTAGCTTTGTATTGAAAGACAAAGATGGTAAAGTCCTTCAAACAAAACAAAATGATGCCAACGGTAAAGTTAAATTTGACGCATTGACATTTACAAATGCTCAAGTTGGTGACCACAAGTACACTGTAGAAGAAGTTCAAGGAACTGAAGCAGGTATGACTTATGACCCAATGAAAGCTAACGTAACAGTTACTGTTACTAAGTCAGGTCATGCGCTTACTGCTGTTGCAACTCTTCCAACTGATAAAGAGTTCAACAATACCTTCACATCTGCTCCTACTCAAGCTCAATTCAAGTTCACTAAACGTCTTGAAGGTAAAGCACTTGAAGCAGATGCCTTCACATTCGAATTGCTTGAAAATGGCAATGTAATCCAAACTAAGAAAAATGCAGCAGACGGTTCAATCACATTTGATGCTATTGAATACAGCGCTGAAGGTGAACACACTTACACTGTGCGTGAAAAAGCTGGTAACGATACAAATATCGATTACGATACTATGAACGCAGTAGTGAAAGTTAAAGTTACTAAAGATGCCGCTACAGGTCTCTTGAGTACTGCTGTTACAATGCCTGAAGACACTGAGTTCAACAACTATGTGGTTTCTCCAGTTGTAACTAAGTTTGACTTCACTAAGAAATTGGCTGGTCGTGAACTTAAAGCTGGTGAATTTAGCTTCGTATTGAAAGATGCTGCGGGTAACGTCGTTGAAACTGTTAAAAATGATGCTGCTGGTAACGTAACCTTCTCTGAATTGTCATTTGACAATACTAAAGTTGGTACACACACTTACACTGTAGAAGAAGTGATTCCTGAAAATAAAGAATTCGGAATGACTTACGACCAAATGAAAGCTACAGTGACAGTTGAAGTTGCTAAGAACGGTCACACATTGACTACTGTTACAAACGTTACATCAACTGGTGGTGTAGACGCTAACGGTAATGCAACTGATGGTACTGCAGATAAAGAATTCAACAACAAAGTCACTCCTCCGAACACTCCTGAATTCCAACCAGAAAAATTTGTCGTTTCTAAAGAGAAATATGACATCACTGGTGACAAGTTGATGGATGATGACGATGATGTTCCTGGTAACGAGTACACAGCAACAAACGCCAATCCATATGTTGATGGTGTTGCCAACAACGAACCAGAAAACTTGAATACTAAGACTGTTAAACGCGGTTCTAAATTGGTATACCAAGTATGGCTTGATACTACTAAATTCACAGAAGCTAACAACGTTCAATACGTTGGTGTATCTGATACATACGATGCAGAAAAATTGGACGTTAACGCTGCTGACATCAAAGCATACGATTCAGTAACTGGTGCAGACGTGACTGCTAAATTCGACATCAAAGTTGAAAATGGCACAATCACTGCAACTTCTAAAGATGAATTTATCAAAGATAAAGTAAACAATCCTGTTATCGATACTACTAAATTCGCCTTTGGACGTTACTATAAATTTGATATCCCAGCAACTGTTAAAGAATCTGTTAAAGCTGGTGCTGATATTGAAAATACAGCCAACCAAACAGTTCACGTTTACAACCCAGTAAGCAAGACAGTTGAAAAACCTGAAAAACCAACACAAAAACGTGTTAACAGCGTTCCAGTTCCAGTGGAAATGAACTTCACAAAACGTTTGGAAGGTCGTGAACTTCAAGCTAACGAATTCGAATTCGTATTGAAGAAAGACGGCGTTGAAGTTGAACGCGTGAAGAACGACGCTGCTGGTAAGATTGTCTTCAAGACTCTTGAATTTGGTCGCGATGATCTTGGTAAGACTTACAACTACACAGTAGAAGAAACTCCTGGTACAGATACAACTGTCAAATACGACACAATGGTTGCCACTGTTAAAGTTGTTGTTTCACACGATGGTACAGCTAAAGCAATCGTTGCCAACGTAACAGATGCTGCTGATAAAGAATTCAACAACCGTGTAACACCTCCAGAAGAACCTAAGTTCCAACCAGAGAAATACGTTGTTTCTAAAGCGAAATTCGATATCACTGGTACTAAACTCGTTGATGATGATTCTGAATTGACAGATAAATATGGTGAAACAAATACAAACCCATATGTTGATAATACAAACAACAACGAAGATGAAAACTTAAATACTAAGTCAGTTGAACGTGGATCTAAACTTTACTACCAAGTATGGTTGGATACAACTAAATTTGATGCAGCTAACAAAGACAATATCCAAACAGTAGGAATCACAGATAACTACGACAAGGATAAATTGACTGTTAATGCTTCAGATATCAAGGTTTATGATTCTGTAACTGGTGCAGATGTTACTAACAAGTTCGATATCACTGATAACAACGGTGTTCTTACAGCTAACCTTAAAGCTGGCTTCACTAAGTCACTTGGCGACGCTGAAAATACACAAATCATCGATACGACTAAGTTCGAATTTGGACGCTACTATAAATTTGATATCCCAGCAACAGTGAAAGACGATGTTGTAGCTGGTGCAGATATCGAAAACAAAGCAGCTCAAGTTGTTAACTACTACAACCCAACAACTAAGAAAGTTGAAAAACCTGAAAAACCAACTGAAAAACGTGTCAACAGTGTTCCAATCTCAGTAGAATTCAACTTCACTAAGAAATTGGAAGGTCGCGACCTTAAAGCTGGCGAATTCACATTCGAGTTGAAAGATAGCGACAATGTTGTGATTGCAACTGCAACCAACGATGCAGCTGGTAAGATTAAATTCTCTCCAGTAGAGTACACAAATAAAGCTGGTGAAACTGTTACAGCCCTTAAATACAAGAAGGGTCAAGAAGGTACTTACAAGTACACTGTAACAGAGGTTAAGGGTACAGATGCAACTGTCACTTACGATGAAATGGCTGCTGTTGTAACCGTTACTGTATCTCATGATGGTACAGCGAAAGCCTTGATCACAAACGTGACAGACCCTGCGGATAAAGAATTTAACAACCGTGTGACACCTCCAGAAGAACCTAAGTTCCAACCAGAGAAATACGTTGTTTCTGAAGAGAAATTCGATATCACTGGTGACAAGCTCGTTGATGATGATAAAGAATTGGCAGACAAGTACGCAGATACAAATGCGAACCCATACGCTGACGATGCCTCAAACAACGAAGCTCAAAACTTGAATACTAAGACTGTTAACCGTGGCGACAAGTTGGTTTACCAAGTATGGCTTGATACAACTAAATTTGACGCAGCTAACAAGGACAATATCCAATCAGTAGGAATCTCAGATGACTACGATGAAACTAAATTGGATCTTGATGCTACTAAGATCAAAGCCTACGACTCAGTAACAGGTGATGATGTTACAGCTAAATTTGATATCACTGTTAACAACGGTGTGATTACTGCAACACTTAAAGATGGCTTCACTAAGTCACTTGGCGATGCGGAAAACACACAAGTTATCGACACAACTAAATTCGCCTTTGGACGTTACTACAAGTTCGACATCCCAACAACAGTGAAAGCTGATGTACCTGGTGGTGTAGACATCGAAAATACTGCGGCTCAAGTAGTAAACTACTACAACCCAACAACTAAGAAAGTTGAAAAACCAACTAAACCAACTGAAAAACGTGTTAACAACGTTCCAGTTGAAGTGGAATTCAACTTCACTAAACGTTTGGAAGGTCGTGAGCTTAAAGCTAACGAATTCAGCTTCGTTCTTAAAGATTCAACAGGTAAGACTCTTGAAACTGTAAGCAATGATGCTTCAGGTAACGTTAAGTTCTCAGCTATGTCATTCAAGAAGGGTGACGAAGGTGTTCACAACTACACAGTAGAAGAAGTTAAAGGAAGCGACGCAACTGTTACATACGACACAATGAAAGCGAATGTAACAGTTACAGTTAAACACGATGGAACAGCTAAAGTTCTTATCGCGACTGTAGGCGACATTGCGGATAAAGAATTCAACAACCGTGTAACACCTCCAGAAGAGCCTAAGTTCCAACCAGAGAAATACGTTGTTTCTGAAGAGAAATTCGATATCACTGGTGACAAACTCGTTGATGATGATAAAGAGTTGGCAGACAAGTACGCAGACACAAATGCGAACCCATACGCTGACGATGCCTCAAACAACGAAAAAGAAAACTTGAATACTAAGACTGTTAAACGTGGCGATAAGTTGGTTTACCAAGTTTGGTTGGATACAACTAAATTTGACGCAGCTAACAAGGACAACATCCAATCAGTTGGAATCTCAGATGACTACGATGAAGCTAAATTGGACCTTGATGCTACTAAGATCAAAGCTTACGATTCAGTAACAGGCGCAGACGTCACAGATAAATTCGATATCACAGTTGAAGGTGGAGTGATCACTGCAACTCTTAAAGCAGGCTTCACTAAGTCACTTGGCGATGCAGAAAACACTCAAGTTATCGACACAACTAAATTCGCCTTTGGACGTTACTATAAGTTCGACATCCCAACAACAGTGAAAGCTGATGTACCTGGCGGTGTAGATATCGAAAATACGGCGGCTCAAGTAGTAAACTACTACAACCCAACAACTAAGAAAGTTGAAAAACCAAGCAAACCAACTGAAAAACGTGTTAACAACGTTCCAGTTGAAGTGGAATTCAACTTCACTAAACGTTTGGAAGGTCGTGAGCTTAAAGCCAACGAATTCAGCTTCGTACTTAAAGATTCAGAAGGTAATACTCTTGAAACTGTAAGCAACGATGCGGCTGGTAACGTTAAGTTCTCTAAACTTGAGTTCAAGAAAGGTCAAGAAGGCGTACACAACTACACAGTAGAAGAAGTTAAAGGCTCAGATGCAACCGTTACATACGACACAATGAAAGCGAATGTAACAGTTACAGTTAAACACGATGGAACAGCTAAAGTTCTTATCGCGACTGTTGGCGACATTGCGGATAAAGAATTTAACAACCGTGTGACACCTCCAGAAGAACCTAAGTTCCAACCAGAGAAATACGTATTGAATACAGCGAAATTCTCTATCACTGATAACAAGCTTCTCGATGATGATGCAGAGTTGACTGATAAATATGGTGAAACAAATACCGATCCATATGTAGATAAAGCTGATAACAACGAAGCAGAAAACATCAATACTAAGTCTGTTAAACGCGGCGAAAAGATCTACTATCAAGTATGGTTGGATACAACTAAATTTGACGCAGCTAACAAAGACAACGTTCAAACTGTAGGAATCACTGATGACTTCGATGAAACTAAGGTTGATGTAGATGGTTCAGCAATCAAGGCTTACGATTCAGTAACTGGAGCTGATGTCACAGATAAATTTGACATTAAAGTTGAAAATGGTGTGATGACTGCAACTCTTAAAGCTGGCTTCACTAAGTCACTTGGCGACGCAGAAAATACTCAAATCATTGATACAACTAAATTTGAATTTGGACGTTACTACAAGTTTGATATTCCAGCAACTGTTAAGAACGATGTTCCTGGCGGTGCAGATATCGAAAATACTGCTGCCCAAGTTGTTAACTACTACAACCCAGTAAGCAAGACAGTTGAAAAACCAAACAAACCAACTGAAAAACGTGTTAACAGCGTTCCAGTTGAAGTAGAATTCAACTTCACTAAACGTTTGGAAGGTCGTGAGCTTAAAGCTAACGAATTCAGCTTCGTACTTAAAGATTCAGAAGGTAAGACTCTTGAAACTGTAAGCAACGATGCCTCAGGTAACGTTAAGTTCTCTAAACTTGAGTTCAAGAAAGGCCAAGAAGGCGTACACAACTACACAGTAGAAGAAGTTAAAGGAAGCGACGCAACCGTTACATACGATACAATGAAAGCGAATGTAACAGTCACAGTTAAACACGATGGAACAGCTAAAGTTCTTATCGCGACTGTTGGCGACATTGCGGATAAAGAATTTAATAACCGTGTCACACCTCCAGAAGAACCTAAGTTCCAACCAGAGAAATACGTTGTTTCTGAAGAGAAATTCGATATCACTGGTGACAAGCTCGTTGATGACGATAAAGAGTTGGCAGACAAGTACGCAGATACAAATGCGAACCCATACGCTGACGATGCCTCAAACAACGAAGCACAAAACATCAATACTAAGACTGTTAAACGTGGCGATAAGTTGGTTTACCAAGTATGGTTGGATACAACTAAATTCGACGCAGCAAACAAGGACAACATCCAATCAGTAGGAATCTCAGATGACTACGATGAAACTAAATTGGAGCTTGACGCTACTAAGATCAAAGCTTACGATTCAGTAACAGGTGATGATGTTACAGCTAAATTCGATATCACTGTTAACAACGGTGTGATTACTGCAACACTTAAAGATGGCTTCACTAAGTCACTTGGCGACGCAGAAAACACACAAGTTATCGACACAACTAAATTTGCTTTCGGACGTTACTACAAGTTCGACATCCCAACAACAGTTAAAGCTGATGTTCCTGGTGGTGCAGATATCGAAAATACTGCGGCTCAAGTAGTTAACTACTACAACCCAACAACTAAGAAAGTTGAAAAACCAAGCAAACCAACTGAAAAACGTGTTAACAACGTTCCAGTTGAAGTGGAATTCAACTTCACTAAACGTTTGGAAGGTCGTGAGCTTAAAGCTAACGAATTCAGCTTCGTTCTTAAAGATTCAGAAGGTAAGACTCTTGAAACTGTAAGCAATGATGCTTCAGGTAACGTTAAGTTCTCTAAACTTGAATTCAAGAAAGGCCAAGAAGGCGTACACAACTACACAGTAGAAGAAGTTAAAGGAACAGACGCAACCGTTACATACGACACAATGAAAGCGAATGTAACAGTTACAGTGAAACACGATGGAACAGCTAAAGTTCTTATCGCGACTGTAGGCGACATTGCGGATAAAGAATTCAACAACCGTGTAACACCTCCAGAAGAACCTAAGTTCCAACCAGAGAAATACGTAGTTGGAGAAGCTAAGTTCGACGTAACAGGTACAAAACTCGTTGATGATGATAAAGAGTTGGCAGACAAGTACGCAGATACAAATGCGAACCCATATGCGGACGATGCTTCAAATAACGAAGCTGAAAACTTGAATACTAAGTCTGTTAAACGTGGTCAAACTATCTACTATCAAGTATGGCTTGACACAACTAAATTTGATGCAAACAACAAGGACAATATCCAAACTGTTGGTATCACAGATGACTTCGATGAAACTAAGTTGGATGTGGATGCATCAGCTATCAAGGCTTACGATTCAGTTTCTGGTGCTGATGTTACAGATAAATTCGATATCTCAATCGAAAATGGTGTAATCACAGCTAACCTTAAAGCTGGCTTCACTAAGTCACTTGGCGATGCGGAAAACACTCAAATCATCGACACAACTAAATTCGAGTTTGGTCGCTACTATAAATTTGATATCCCAGCAACAGTTAAAGCTGATGTTGCAGGTGGAGTAGATATCGAAAATACTGCGGCTCAAGTAGTTAACTACTACAACCCAACTACGAAGAAAGTTGAAAAACCAAACAAACCAACTGAAAAACGTGTTAACAGCGTTCCAGTTTCAGTAGAGTTCAACTTTACTAAGAAACTTGAAGGTCGTGAGCTTAAAGCAGGCGAATTCACATTCGAGTTGAAGAATGAAGCAGGCGAAGTCGTTGAAAGCGTGAAGAATGATGCTTCAGGTAACGTTAAATTCTCAGCTATTGAGTATAAGAAGGGTCAAGAAGGCACTTACAAGTATACAGTAGAAGAGGTTAAAGGAACTGACTCAACCGTTACATACGACACAATGAAAGCTGTTGTAACAGTTGAAGTTCGTCATGATGGTACTGCTAAGGCTCTTATCACTAATGTGACAGACCCAGCAGATAAAGAGTTCAACAATACTGTAACTCCACCAGAAGAACCTAAGTTCCAACCAGAGAAATACGTTCTTAGCGATGGTAACGGTAAGTTTGATATCACTGGTACTAAGCTTCTTGATGATGATGCAGAGTTGACAGATAAGTACGCAGAAACAAATGCGAACCCATACGCTGATAAAGCTGATAACAACGAAGCAGAAAACATCAATACTAAAGCTGTTAAACGTGGCGACACTATTAACTACCAAGTATGGCTTGATACAACTAAATTTGATGCAAACAACAAGGATCATATCCAAACTGTTGGTATCACTGATGATTATGATGAAGCTAAATTGGATGTTAAGGTAGCTGATATCAAGGCTTACGATGGTAAGACTGGTGCTGATGTTACTGACAAGTTTGACATCTCAATCGCTAATGGTGTGATTACTGCTAACCTTAAAGCTGGCTTCACTAAGTCACTTGGCGATGCAGAAAACACTCAAATTATCGATACTACTAAGTTCGAATTTGGACGTTACTACAAGTTTGTCATCCCAGCTAAGGTCACTGACGGTGCTTACGATGGTGCTGAAATTGAAAATACAGCAGCTCAAGTTGTAAACTACTACAACCCAACTACTAAGACTGTTGAAAAACCAAACAAACCAACTGAAAAACGTGTTAACAACGTTCCAACTGCTATCGAGTTGATTTTTGGTAAGACACTTAACGGACGTAAGTTGCAAGACAAAGAATTTACTTTTGAATTGAAAGATGAAAAAGGTAATGTTCTTGAAACTGTTAAGAATGATGCCGAAGGTAAAGTTAAATTCTCTACTATCAACTACGGTAAAGCAGATCTTGGTAAGACATTCAACTACACGGTAGAAGAAGTTAAAGGAACTGATACAACTGTTACTTACGATAACATGAAAGTCAATGTTACTGTTCAAGTTATCCAACCTTCAGTAGGAGATCAATTGTCAACAGTTATCTCTTACGCTACAGTAGGTGGAGATGCTTATGGAGGTGACGATCGTGTCTTCGATAACAACGTAACTCCTAACTTCAAACCAGAGAAATACGTTGTTTCAGAACCAAGCTTCGACATCATTGGTAATAAACTTGCTGATGACGACGATTCAGCTGATAAAGTTGAAATCCAAAACTTGAATGGTAAGACCCTCAAACGTGGTCAAAAGATCTACTATCAAGTATGGCTTGATACTCGTGACTTCACTGCAGAAAGCAACCTTCAAACAGTTGGTATCACAGACAACTACGAAGAAGCTAAGCTCGATATCGACGCTTCTGAAATCAAGGTTTACGATGGTATCACTGGTAAGGATGTTACAGACAAGTTCGATATTAAAGTTGAAAATGGTGTTCTCTACGGTACATCTAAAGCAAGCTTGACTAAAGCTATTAGTGCAACAGATGCTACTCCAGTCATCGATACAACTAAATTCGAGTTTGGTCGTTACTATAAATTTGATATTCCAGCTGTTGTTAAAGACATTGATGCTAACGACGGTGTAGATATTGAAAATACAGCTAACCAAACAATTCACCAATACAACCCATTCAATAAGAAAGTTACAACTCCTGAAAAACCAACTCAAACACGTGAAAACAACGTTCCAGTTCCACTCGAGTTCAACTTCACTAAACGACTTGAAGGCCGTGAGTTGACTGCAGGTGAGTTCAGCTTCGTATTGAAAGACAAAGACAACAAGGTTCTTCAAACAGTAACCAACGATAAAGATGGTCACATCAAGTTTGAAAAACTCTTGTTCAACAAAGCTGATCTTGGTAAGACATTCACTTACACAGTTGAAGAAGTAGCTGGTAAAGATACTTCAATCACTTACGATGCTATGAAAGCAACTGTAACAGTGAAAGTTACTAAGGAAGGCAAAGTTCTCACAACTGTCGTTAATCACGCTTCAACAGGCGGATTCGCTTCAAGTGCTAACGATAAAGAGTTCAACAACAAAGTTCGCCCACCAGAAACACCTAAGTTCCAACCAGAAAAATATGTTGTTTCTGAAGCAAAATTCGATATCACAGGTACTAAGCTCGTTGATGATGATAAGGAATTGGCTAACAAGGTTGCAGATACAAATGCTAATCCTTACGCTGATGATGCATCAAACAACGAATTGGAAAACATGAATACTAAGTCTGTTAAACGTGGTGATAAACTTGTTTACCAAGTATGGCTCGATACAACTAAATTCGACGCCAACAACAAGGATTACATCCAAACAGTTGGTATCTCTGATGACTACGACGAAACTAAGTTGGAACTTGACGCTACTAAGATTAAAGCTTACGATTCAGTAACAGGTGAAGATGTTACCGCTAAATTCGACATCACAGTTGAAAACGGTGTAATCACAGCTAACCTTAAAGATGGCTTCACTAAGTCACTTGGTGATGCTGCAAACACTCAAATTATCGACACAACTAAGTTTGCCTTTGGTCGTTACTATAAATTTGATATCCCAACCACTGTTAAAGACACTGTTCCTGGTGGTGTAGATATTGAAAATACAGCTGGACAAGTTGTTCACTACTACAACCCAACAACTAAGAAGGTTGAAACACCTAAGGTACCAACTGAAAAACGTGTTAACAGTGTTCCAGTTGAAGTCGGATTCAACTTCACTAAACGTTTGGAAGGTCGTGAGCTTAAAGCTAACGAATTCACATTCGAGTTGAAGGATGCAGCAGGTAAAGTTGTTGAAACTGTTAAGAATGATGCAGCTGGTAACGTTAAATTCTCTAAACTTGAATTCAAGAAAGGCCAAGAAGGCGTTCACAAGTACACAGTAGAAGAAGTCAAAGGAACTGATGCAACTGTTACATACGATACAATGAAAGCGAATGTAACAATCACTGTTTCTCATGATGGTACTGCTAAAGCTCTTGTAGCAACTGTTGGTGAAATTGCTGATAAAGAATTCAACAATGCTGTTCGTCCACCAGAAAAACCTAAGTTCCAACCAGAAAAATATGTTGTTTCTGAAGCGAAATTCGACGTAACAGGTACTAAACTTGTTGATGATGATAAAGAATTGGCTAATAAGGTTGCAGATACAAATACCAACCCTTACGCTGATGATGCATCAAACAATGAATTGGAAAACTTGAATACTAAGTCAGTTAAACCTGGTCAAAAACTTTACTACCAAGTATGGCTTGATACAACTCGATTTGATGCTAACAACAAGGATCATATCCAAACTGTTGGTATCACTGATGACTACGATGAAACTAAGTTGGATGTCGATGCATCAGCAATCAAGGCTTACGATTCAGTATCAGGTGCGGATGTAACATCTAAGTTCGACATTAAGGTTGAAAATGGTGTTGTTACAGCTAACCTTAAAGATGGCTTCACGAAGTCACTTGGCGATGCTGAAAACACTCAAGTTATCGACACTACTAAGTTCGAGTTTGGTCGCTACTATAAATTTGATATTCCTGCAACAGTGAAAGCAGACGTCGCTGGCGGTGTGGATATCGAAAATACAGCAGCCCAAGTTGTTAACTACTACAACCCAACTACTAAGAAAGTTGAAAAACCAAACGTACCAACTGAAAAACGTGTTAACAGTGTTCCAATTTCAGTAGAATTCAACTTCACTAAACGTTTGGAAGGCCGTGAGCTTAAAGCTAACGAATTCAGCTTCGTGCTTAAAGATTCAGAAGGTAAGACTCTTGAAACTGTAAGCAATGACGCTAAAGGTAACGTTAAATTCTCACCTATTGAGTACAAGAAAGGCCAAGAAGGCACTTACAAGTACACAGTAGAAGAAGTTAAAGGTACTGACGGTACTGTTCAATACGACGGTATGAAAGCTCTTGTCACTGTTGAAGTATCACATGATGGTAAAGCTAAAGCTCTTATCACTAAGGTTACTGATCCAGCAGATAAAGAATTCAACAATACTGTTCGTCCACCAGAAAAACCTAAGTTCCAACCAGAGAAATACGTTGTTTCTAAAGAGAAATTCGATATCACTGGTATGAAACTTGTTGACGATGATGCTGAGTTGAAAGATAAAGTAGGCGATACTAACAAGGATCCTTACGCTGACAGCACAGCTAACAACGAAGCTGAAAATATCAATACTAAGACACTCAAGAAAGGTGATAAGTTTGTCTACCAAGTATGGCTCGACACAACTAACTTCACTGACGCTCACAATATTCAATCTGTTGGTGTAACAGATAAATATGACAGCGAAAACTTGACTATCAACGTTGCTGATATTAAAGCATACGACTCTGTAACAGGAGAAGATGTGACAGCTAAGTTTGACATCAAGGTTGAAAATGGTGTAATCACTGCAACATCTAAGTCTGACCTTACTAAGTCACTCGGTGATGCAGAAAATACTCAAGTGATCGATACTGCCAAATTGGCATTCGGACGCTACTACAAGTTCGATATTCCTGCAACTATCAAAGGCACTGCTAAAGATGGTGTAGACATCGAAAATACTGCGTCACAAATCGTTCACCAATACGACCCAACTAAGAAATCTGTTGAAAAACCAGAAAAACCAACAGAAAAACGTGTAGTCAATATCCCAACTAAGGTTGAGTTTGAATTCACTAAGAAACTTGAAGGTCGTGAACTTAAAGCTGGTGAGTTTAGCTTCGTACTTAAAGACAGCAAGGGTAATGTGATCGAAACTGTAAGCAATGATGCTAACGGTAAGATCAAGTTCTCAGCTCTTGAGTACAAACGTGGTGAAGAAGGTACTCACGTCTACACAGTAGAAGAAGTACAAGGTAACGATGCAACTGTTACCTACGATAAGATGGTTGCTACAGTCGTTGTCTCAGTAACTAAAGACGGTAAAGTCTTGACAGTAACTTCTCAATTGCCAGAAGATACTGAGTTCAACAATATTGTGACACCACCGACTCCTCCAACACCACCAACACCACCGACTCCTCCAACGCCACCAACACCACCAACTCCTCCAACACCAGTGGTTCCACCAGTGACACCACCAACTACACCAGAAGCTCCTAAAGGACCAGCTCTCCCTGAAACAGGTGATGATGCGTCTATGGCAGCTATGGCTCTCGGAGGAATCCTTGCGGCAGCTGGACTTGGTTTGGCAGGAAAACGCAAAAAAGAAGACTAAGATAGTTCATAGGTTAAATCCCTCAACATAGTTAGTTAGACTATTTCAGTTTTCGAAAAAGAGACTCATCCCATAAGGGCTGGGTCTCTTTTGTGATGTTCAAAGTTATAAATACATGCTTTCTAAAGCTGATTAATTTTTTTAAACCAGATCTCAAATCTTTGATATGCTTGTTAAGTATATTGCCATCTTCTAATTTTGCAATCGAATAATGTGCTTCTAAAACATTTTTTTGTATTGTCTATGTTTAAAAAAAGTCCTAAAGAATGTTTGGAAGTAATGATTGACATTGCTTATATTCTCCTCTATGAGTTCAAAAAACTCATCCACTCTTTTTTCTTGAAAGTGAAAAAGCAAAAGCTGATAGAAGTTATAATAATTGGCGAGTTCTTCTGAGAACTTCAGTGTCTTCTAAACGACTTCATGTGGTGCTAAAGTTTGACGAAAAGTCTTTGAATAGTAACAGTTTAGGGATAACCTATGGCTCTCTTTTTGAAAGTGTTGTCAGTAATTTTTCAAGGCTCGACAAGGTAGTGATTTCTTGTCGAAATGGTTCATAATCGCAATTCTAGTCTTAAAAATATCGGCTCTATAATCTCTAGAGCAGTTTTTAATTATTCAGTCAAAAATAAAGTTTGATGGGAAATTGAATCATTAAAAATATCGACATTTTTCTAATGTAAAATCGTTAATAAATCTAAAAATATGTATATTTCTGGATCTAAATATTAATTTTATTGTGAATTATCCTATATAGATTGAAAGTATAAAACGTAAGAATCATTCTGTTTTCCGAAAAATGTAAAGCTTTTAACAAAGGGAGAGCATAGGTTTTGTAAGGTTTTTAATCGTTTATATACAGTTTGTTTTTGCTTATTAATTTATATTTGTAAGGTTTCAAATTCTGTATAAAGATAATGTGTAAGATGAGACTAATATAGAAAAATTTTGCTTAAGTTAGTTTTTAAAAAATATATATAAAATTAATTTTATGACAGTAAAATATTGATTCAATTCTAATTATATGATATATTTTATGTTAGGGAAATTCAATTTATATTATTTTTAGAAGAGACAAGAGCAATCAAAATCTAATGATTCCTTGTCTAGGAGGAAATATGGGTAAAGATATCTTTAGTAAGAAGAGTCGTTTCTCGATTCGTAAATTGAATATCGGAGTCTGCTCGGTCTTGCTTGGTACTTTGATCATGATTGGTCACACAGCTCAAGCGGATGAAACGACATCTGATGGAGCAACAGTTGTAGCTACAGCTGTAAGTGCAAGTCAAGGTGAAGGAGTCTCGACCACCACTTCGCCAAGCACAGCACCAGAAAGTGCAGCAACTGCTACGGTAGCACCAGCAGCTACTGAAACAGTTACAGCGACGTCGGTTGCACCTACAATCTCAGTTGCATCAAGTGTAGCAGTAAGTTCGGAAGCACCAGCTTCAACAAGTGCTACAAGTTCAGCGCCGGCTTCAACAGCACCAGCTTCATCAAGTGCTACAAGTTCAGCGCCGACTTCATCAGCAGCAACATCATCAACTACAGCAGTTGCTTCAGAAGTTACAGGCTCAACAAATGTATCAACTGCAAAACCAGCAACTGCTTCAGAGGCATCTCGTTCAGTCACAGCTTCTACAGCATCGTCGACTACAGCAAGCTCAGTGAGCGCTAGTGCAAATAATGTTACTGTGTCAGAAACGGCAAATGCGCCTCGTGTACGTAGTCGTCGAGCAGCAGGACAAGAACGTGCTCAAGATCGCTCTATGGAAGGAAAGGATATTAAGTACGTATACCAAAATAGACGAGCTACGGTTAATGGTGGAGAACCAACTGAACGTGCTAAGATTGAATACAGGCAGTTGGACGACTATGAGGTAGTCAATGGGAAGACAGTCGCAACTGATCCATCTGGTCAAGGTCGCCCAGTATTAGAGTGGACTGTAACCTTTAACGAGGCTAAGTACGATAAGATGGGAGGATACTACTATTTTACCATCCCTAACAATGTATCCGATCCCTATGATGTTGTTACAGATTATGATGGTGCTTACGTAGACCGATATGGTTGGAAGGATGCAAATAAAGAATCGGGTGCCGGAACAGCAAATGCAGAAGGTGTTCAGTATGTTGACGCAGGTAATAGACTTGAATGGCGTGTCAAAAATACTGTCGGAAATGATTACAATAATGTAGATGGTCTTAGCGGTGTCATGGGGGACACTAAAAAGGTATATGTTCTTTCATTATCTAATAACTCTAGTGCTCGCAAGTTTACTATTAAGTACCGTACAGTAGTTGAAAACTCATCACAAGCCATTTCTTATATTGCCGGAGTTGAATCCAAGACAGGGCTACCAAGGAATAACTGGTATGCTATCTCAGGTAAGTACGACAAGAACTTGGTTAGTCAGGTTGATGCACCAAGTGTGACTCCAAACTTGACGAACACTTCTATCAATGTTCCTGTTCAGACAGTGGCGTCGACTTCAAGCACTCTTTCAGGGACAGGGGTTCCAGGGGCAACTATCAAACTTTATATCGATGGTCAGGAGCAAAACATCGGTACGGTCACAGTTGACAATGATGGAAACTGGACCACAGGTGAGCTTCCAACAGCTCTTAACAACAACCAAGGTACTGGTGCAACCATCAAACCACGTCAAACAGTACAGGTAAGCCAAGTAGTTAACGGTGAAGAAAGTAGCCGTCGTACAGTACCAGTATCTGTCGGTGTGACTACTGTTGAACCTTCAAGCTTGACTACTAACCAAGATGCAGTTGTAGCAGGACAAAAAGAGGTTACTCTTAAGGTTCCTCATGACGCAGGGATTGCCTACTTGCGTTATACAAATACTGCAGGAGAGACTGCGGAGATCCCAGTCAAACGTGATAATGTCTCATCTGCATGGACATCTCAAAAACCAGAAGCAGCAACTGTCAAATCAGTTGAGAACGGTAAGTTCCAAGATACGATCGTCCTTACGATGGCTGACAAGATTGCAGGTACAGAAGTAGCAGCTATCTCAAACGTGGTAGAGGGTGGCTTCTCAAGTGTGGCTGGATGGCAACCGCGCTCAGTAGAAAACCAAGCTCCAACTATTACATCAGCAGTTGAAGGAAACAGAAAAACTGTTGAACAAGGTGCTCAACTGGATCTTGCTTCTCTGGTGACAGTTTCAGATAAAGAAGATGATGCTCAAGCAACACTAGGTGATAAGGTGCATGCTGAAGTTGTCTCAGTAAATGGTAACACAGCAACTAAGACAGTAGATACAAATACCCCAGGCACTTATACAGTTAAGTATAAAGCTGTTGATAGCCAAGGTAAAGAGTCAGACGAGATTGAAGTTACTGTAGTTGTAAATCCTGCACGTGAAAACGTAGCTCCAACAGTAGAGATTCCATATTCAGATCCAGCTCCAAACAAAAAAGAAATTTATCTTTATACTGGAGAAGAAGCTGACGTTGATATTACCTTTAATGACGATTCTGGAAAAATTAAATCCGCATCATTAAAAAAAGGTGGAAATATCGCCTTAAATAATATTGATGGGAACCCAGAAAAACAAGATAATGAATGGGGCTACACTGTAACAGCGATAAATTCTGAAACTCCTACACCAGCAAAAATTAAAGTTACTGGACAAGTTTCTGGTATTGCTGAAAATAGACTTCCAAAAACAGAAAATGACTCATTAGAACTTGTAACTCGTTTTGCAACAGCAACAGATACAGATGGTGCATTGATTTCCAATAATGCAACAAAAACTAAAAATAATGGAGAAATAGTTGGTACTTACCTTACTGACCCAGGTGCAGTAACTTTCGTATTAAAAGCACAAACTAAGAAATATGATATCAAAACTCCATCAGAAGCAGATAAAGTAGTCGTATCAAATGCTAACAATGTTACTGATAAAGAGTTTGAAAAGATTAAAGAGAAAGTTAAAGTTGAATATTCTCAAAATAATCCAGATGCACGTTTAACTGACAAAAAAGGTCAAGAAGTAGAAGATGCTACAAAAGTTGTTGATAAAGTAGAAAAAGATGGAAACAATCTTGTTGTAACCTATAAAGATGGTTCTAAAGATACAAAACCATTAACAGAATTTGTAGTCAAAGATACCACAGCTCCAGCGAAACCAGAAGTTAAGACAGATCTAACAGGTAAAGCAGGAACTAAAGACCCAGTTGAAGTCAGTGCAGAACCAGGCTCAACAGTAGCCCTCTACGATAAAGATGGCAACAAGATTGGTGAAGCAACAGCTGACGAAAACGGTGTAGCAACTATCACTCCAACGAAAGATATTCCAGTAGGTAATGTGACAGCGACAGCGACAGACCCATCAGGAAATACATCAGACGTAAGTGAACCAAAAGTTGCGACAGATACCACAGCTCCAGCGAAACCAGAAGTTAAGACAGATCTAACAGGTAAAGCAGGAACTAAAGACCCAGTTGAAGTCAGTGCAGAACCAGGCTCAACAGTAGCCCTCTACGATAAAGATGGCAACAAGATTGGTGAAGCAACAGCTGACGAAAACGGTGTAGCAACTATCACTCCAACGAAAGATATTCCAGTAGGTAATGTGACAGCGACAGCGACAGACCCATCAGGAAATACATCAGACGTAAGTGAACCAAAAGTTGCGACAGATACCACAGCTCCAGCGAAACCAGAAGTTAAGACAGATCTAACAGGTAAAGCAGGAACTAAAGATCCAGTTGAAGTGACTGCAGCACCAGGCACTAAGGTAGAATTGTTCGACAAAGATGGTAACAAGATTGGTGAAGCAACAGCTGATGAAAATGGTAAAGCTACGATCACGCCAACCGTTGATATTCCAGCAGGTAATGTAACAGCTAAAGCTACGAAAGATGGTCAAACATCAGATGCAAGCGCACCAAAAGAAGCTACAGCAGCAACACCAGCTAAACCAAGCCAACCAGTTGTCGATACAGACCTTACAGGTAAAGCAGGAACTAAAGATCCAGTTGAAGTGACTGCAGCACCAGGCACTAAGGTAGAATTGTTCGACAAAGATGGTAACAAGATTGGTGAAGCAACAGCTGATGAAAATGGTAAAGCTACGATCACGCCAACCGTTGATATTCCAGCAGGTAATGTAACAGCTAAAGCTACGAAAGATGGTCAAACATCAGATGCAAGCGCACCAAAAGTTGCGACAGATACCACAGCGCCAGCTAAACCAGTTGTGAACCCGGTTAAAGCAGGTGGCACAGCGATCACAGGTACAGCCGAAGCAGGCTCAACTGTAGAAGTCACTCTTCCAGATGGCTCTAAAGTATCGGCTAAAGCTGACCAAGATGGAAACTTCAGCGTTCCAGTCAGCGGTTTGGAAGAAGGTAAGACAGTATCTGTAACAGCCACAGATAACGCAGGTAACACATCAGATGCGACAACTGTAACCGTAGCGAAAACAGCTGATACGACAGCTCCATCAGCACCAGTTGTAAACCCAGTTAAAGCAGGTACTACAGCAGTAACAGGAACAGCCGAAGCCGGTTCAACAGTAGAAGTAACGCTTCCGGATGGCTCTAAAGTATCGGCGAAAGCTGACCAAGATGGAAACTTCAGTGTACCAGTCAGCGGTTTGAAAGAGGGTGATACAGTTTCTGTCACTGCAACAGATGACGCAGGCAACACCTCTAACCCAACATCAGTGACTGTAGGTAAAGGAATTGATACGACAGCTCCATCAGCACCAGTTGTGAACCTAGTTAAAGCTGGTGACACAGTAATCACAGGAACAGCCGAAGCTGGCTCAACTGTAGAAGTAACCCTTCCAGATGGTTCTAAAGTATCAGCTAAAGCTGACCAAGATGGTAACTTCAGTGTTCCAGTAAGTGGTTTGAAGGAAGGTGACACAGTTTCTGTCACTGCAACAGATGACGCAGACAACACCTCTAACCCAACATCAGTGACTGTAGGTAAGGGAACTGATACGACAGCTCCAGATGCACCAGTTGTGACTACTGATCTTACAGGTAAGGCTGGCACTCGTACTCCAATTGATGTTATTGCAGAACCAGGAACTAAGGTTGAATTGTTCGATAAAGATGGTAACAAGATTGGTGAAGCTACAGCTGATGAAACAGGTCATGCCGTAGTAGTTCCAACAGTTAACATTCCAGAAGGTACTGTGACAGCGAAAGCGACAGACCTAGCAGGTAATGTTTCAGGAGCTAGTGCTCCAATGTTTGCCACAACAAGTGGAACAGTAGATTCCTTTAACAATGGTAAGGGTTCTGAGAATACTCCAACAGTTGTTAAACCGACACTAAGTGGCAAAGTTGAGTCATCAACTACTTCAGCGAAACGCATGAACCTTAAAACTAGGGCAAATATTTCAGCAACTGAAAAAGATGCTTCTACACTTCCAGAAACAGGAGACGAAGCATCTATCGGTGGCGTAGTCCTTGGTGGAATTCTAGCGGCAGCTGGAATCGCCATTGCAGGAAAACGTAGAAAAGAAGATTAAGATAAAATATTCTTATAGAAGTGATTTAAATAGTCTTCTAAGTTTTCAAACCTAAAGACTCATCCCTGATAGGGGTGAGTCTTTTTGTGTCACGAAAACCACTAGATATGCTAATGGTTCCGAAAAGCTTTTAGCGATGTGTCAAAAAAGCCCCCTAAAGTGTAATATTAGATAGGGTTTCCCGACCACTAACTAATATACAAAAGGAGGAACAGTGATGAGAAAGGATAATAATAGTTTATCGTATACTAACATGAAAGGATACTGCCGTTTGCGACGAATTAGAGCAGTTAAACCAAGGTTTTTCATCAGATGTTTGAAAGTACGCCAAAAGGTACGGTTTATCACGATGGGCATGTCAGGAGCCTATATGCCACTAGCTCGAAGGCTTTTCCCAAATGCCAAAATCATTATTGATCGTTTCCACATTATCCAGCACCTCGGTCGAGCCTTTCTAAAGACAAGAATTGCCATTATGAACCAGTTTGATAAGAAATCACTACCTTATCGAGCTTTAAAAAATCACTGGAGACTCTTCCAAAAGGACAGCCGTAAGTTATCTTGTAAATCATTTCACTCGAAGACCTTTTGTCAAACCTTAAGTCCACATGAAGTTGTTGAGAAGACACTGAAGTTCTCAGAAGAACTTGCCAATTATTATAACCTCTATCAGCTTTTGCTTTTTCACTTTCAGGAAAAAAGAGTGGATGAGTTTTTTGAGCTCATAGAGGAGAATATAAGCAAGGTCAATCATTACTTCAAAACTGTCTTTAGGACCTTCCTTAGACACAAACCATATATCAAAAACGCACTAGAAACACATTACTCAAATGCAAAATTGGAGGGGACCAATAAGCTTATCAAAGATATTAAACGTCTGGGCTTCGGTTTTAGAAATTTTATCAACTTTAGGAAGCGTATTTTCATTACTCTGAACATACAAAACACATTTCAGAGAACAGAGTAGGTAACTTGGCTGAGAAGTTAGTTGGACTGGCAAAGTAATCTTATTCTGCCATTTCAAAAACCTCTCCTATAATAGAAGAGGTTAAGTATAATGCACAGGAACTTATAAGGTTGACAAACCGTCGGGAACAAATTTTAGAACAGTTGATAGAGTTAGCTAAACCTCTACCTGAATATGAGATTCTTCTCTCTATTCTTGGTATCGCAGAGACAACGGCTACAAGCGTTATTGGCGAATTAGGAGACATTCGTCGCTTTAAGTCTGCTTACCAAATCAACGTTTTTATCGGTATTGATCTCAAACACAATGAATCAGGAGATTTCCTAGGTCAAGAGCATATTACTAAGCGTGGGAATCCTTATGCAAGAAAAATTCTGCACAAATGTATTCACAATATCGCTTCAGCTAGCCATACCAATCTTTTCCATATCTCAGATTTCTATGAGAAACGAAAAAGACAATCGCAGACAACTTCAACTAAGCCTCATACGATTGCCTCTATACATCGCCTTATTAGGACAATGTATTATCTTATAATGCATAATGAACTTTAAGACTATACTTTAGCCCAAAGTCATTAAAGTCGTCCATGCCCTATAATTCTAACACCTTGTTTCAAAAAATACCAGATAAGGTGTCGTTTTTATATGCTCAAATGTCAGAAAAAACGGCTTGAACTATCCCTCAAAAAATTCTCTTCATACACTTTCAGAAATAATGTTGAGTCAGAAACCGTATTATACTTGACAAATGATAGAAAAAGAGAAGACCTATATGGTCCTCTCTAGATGTTAGCTTTTCGTCACCCACTACAGTTGACAAACATACTAAGATTAGTAGTGAAGAAATCTCCGACGGGAGAGAGTACTCACTACTTTTTCTTTATGTTAAAGTAGTGGTGTCTTGTAAAGTCGTAGGGCTCTATGGCGCTAGACGTCGCTTGACAAACTGGCAAGACACCTTGTTTTAGGTGGAGTTTGATCAAAGTATGTAGGACGCTAAACGTCGCGTATTGAAAATAAAATCACTAAAACATGGAATTATTCAAGACAAAAGAGGTAATGTCATGCGTGCAGTATTTGGAATTGATGTCAGTAAAACAAGTTCTGAGGTGGCCATTTTAGTCAACGGTGAGAAGGTTCATAGCTACACCATACTCAATGATGCCATTGGATTCAATCGCCTGTTGGGCGACTTGAAAACTGTTCATAACCCTGAGATTATATTTGAGGCTACAGGCGTCTATTCTCGACGTCTTCAAGCCTTTCTTGAGGAATATAGTTACGCTTACACACGGCTAAATCCACTGGAAGCTAAGAAGCAATTGGACAGTCTGCGAGTTCGTAAAACAGATAAAATTGACGCTGAAAAGTTGGCTAAATCTCAGCTTGTGCACAATCGTAAACCAACTTACGTGCAGGAAGAAGTTTATCAACACTTGCGTGATTTAAGCCGTTTCTATCAAAATATGACAGAAGATCTTGTTCGAACTAAAAACCGTCTACACAAGGTCCTACAAGTCACCTTTCCTGAATTGGAAAATCTATTATCCACACCTACTGGAGAACAATATTGGAACTTAGTGATGGCTTTTCCATGCAAAGAGTTTGTATTAAGCCTATCTCAAAGTAACTTGTGTGAGGTTATCCGTCAATCTACCTCCAAACGCATCTCTAAAAAGCGTATTGCTTACCTGACTGATAAACTTATAAAACTCGCTAAACAATCTTTTTGTGCGGTCAAGAAAACCTCCCCAATGCTTGAAGAGGTTCGTTACTATGCTCAAGAATTGCTTCGTCTTTCTGAACGCAGACAAGTTGTCTTAAACGACATGGTAGCTCTAGCTCAGCCTTTACCAGAGTATGACATCTTACGGTCAA